>NZ_JANKBZ010000029.1 GCF_024623785.1 Archangium lipolyticum | reverse complement strand
GTGGCGTCTCGCAATCACTGGCGCGAATCCAGCAACAGAGCGCGGCTCGGACGGTGGACCTCTCGCGCGAGCTGGAGATGTTCTTCTTCCACCTGTTGCTGGGAGCGGCGCGCTGCGCACGAGGAGATGTCCTCAGCGGCCATCGCTTCATCAAGACCTATGCGCTGGATGAGCTCCTGACGCTCCTGGTCCAGGGTCTCCAGGGTGTGGAGGGTGATACGGGGCTGCTGGACAACCTCGATCCCTTCCGCCGGGTCGAACGGGTCTTCCCGGAGTTGGGCGCGCGGCTCAACCGGCTCCTGCTGCTGGAGCCGATTTCCGCGGCGGCCGAGATGCTGGAGCTGGCCGAGGCCCACCTGCGCGGCAGGATGACTGCCTACCCGGAGCAGGCCGCGCGCATCGTCCGCGAGCGCCTGGCTTTGCTCGCGCAGCGAGGCTCGAGTGGGAACCCGGCCCGGTAGCCGCCTTCGCCACCCGTGCCGGGCCCCATGCTCCTTCAGGGTTTCTCGAGCCGCTTGATGGTCTCTTCCGCGGCCTTGTTGCCAGGTTTCAGCTCGAGGACCCGGCGGTAGTTCTGGAGCGCCAGCTCCTTGTTGCCGCTGGCCAGGTACGCTTCACCCAGGCTGTCGTAGGGGTTGGCCGCGGCCGGAAACATCTCCACGTTCAGCTTGAAGATCTCGATGGCGTCCGCCACGCGCCCGGCTCCGAGGAGCCGATACCCGACGACATTCAACTGCTCCTCGGAGAAGTCGTACTCCTTCGCCTTCGTGGCCTTCAAGGCCTTGTACCTGGCGATTGCCTCCACGACGGACGCCTTGCCGGCGACCTCCCACACGACGTCTCCAATCGGCGCCCGGGGTTGCTGGGGCGTGATGCCATGGAGGACGCTGAACAGGCCGGCCGCGAGCTCCTCGAGCTTGCGGCCGCTCGACGTGTTGTCGAGGAGCACGACGAGCTCCTTCCGGTCAGGTGCGCGGACGAGGATGGTGTTGAAACCGTTGATTCCGCCCGTGTGGCTGATCGTGGCGAGCTTCGTCTTGCCATCGTTCAGCTCGATCGGCTTCACGGTCCAGCCATAGGCGTACTGGTTCATCCCTGGCGTGAACATCTGCTGCTTCAGCGGCGCGGGCAGCAGTGTGTCGAGGTAGAGCGCCCGGTCCCAGAGATAGAGGTCCTCCACCGTCGAGTACAGGGAGCCGGCGGCATAGGGGAGCGCCATGTCGAGGTAGGGCGCATTGGCGTACCCGTCGGGCCCGGGCTCGTAACCGCTCGCGCGCTTCGGGAGCACCGTCGCGGAGACGTCATAGCCGGAGCTCTTCATCCCCAGCGGGTCGAAGATGCGCTCCCGCAGCACCTGGGCGTAGGGCTTCCCGGTGACCTTCTCGATGACGGCACCGAGCAGGAAGTACCCGGAGTTGTTGTAGGCCCACTTCGTGCCGGGCTCGAACTCGAGGTCGCCGCTGGCGAACTTCTTCACGAAATCCGCGACCGTGTAGGGGTCGCGTGAGTCGTTCTGGAAGAACCCGGGGGCGGAGGTGTAGCTCGGGATGCCAGAGGTGTGGTTGAGCAGGTGGGCGATCGTGATGCGGTCGCCCGTGTCCTTGCGGTAGTCCGGGAGGTGCGTCGTGAGCTTGTCCTCGAGCCGGAGCTTCCCCTCGGAGACGAGCTGCATGATGACCATCGAGGTGAACTGCTTGGTGATGGAGCCGATGCGGAACTTCGTGTCGGGGGTATTCGGCACCCGCCATTCGAGGTTCGCGAAGCCGTAGCCCTTCTTGTGCACGACGCCCTTCTCGTCGGCGACGAGCACGGCGCCGTTGAACTGGCGCAGCTGATGGTACTTCGTGACGAGCCGATCCAGCTCCTGTTGCCGGGTCGCCGCGTCGGCGGCGGGCACGATCAATACGAAGACGGCGAGCGCGCTCACGAAGCGCGCATGGATCCAGTTCATCGGGGCTCCCAGCTCATGGATGGCGGCTGGTGCCCCTCATGGCATGGGGGGGACGGAGGGCGCAAGGCGCCCCGTGTGCGCTCAACGCCTCACGGCTTGAAGAGATCCTGGAAGGCGTTGGAGACCTCCGAGTGGTAGATCATGTCGGGCCGCTGCTGCACCACCCGGCCGCTGCCTGGAATCGCGGTGGAGTTGATCTGCTGGAGGGATTGCCAGTTGAGGCCGTACTGGTGGTCGGCCTTGTTCACATCCACCTGGATGGGGCGGTGCCGGAATCTCTCGTCACGCGCGGCGCTCTCGGGGACGGCTTTGTTGCGGATGTTGTCGAAGGTGCTGTACGGGACCTGGAAGCTCTTCATCTCCGTCTGGCCATGACCCTGGTCGTGACGGACGGCGAGGAACTCCTCGGCGCGGGCGCGATCCCCGAAGTTGAGGAAGGCGCGATCCTGGTACGACATGGGCTTGTCGTACTGGCTCGGCTTGCTCATGTTCGTCGCGCTGTTGAAGGACTTGGTGATGTGGGGGTCGCCATGGTTGTTGAAGGACAGGCGCTGGTTGTCGGGTCCTTCCACCCGGTAGACGGTGACGGGCTTCCTCGCATCGAACTGGTCCTGCCCGTAGCGGGCGGCCGGTCCGTGTGACGAGGTCTCGGGGGCCCTGGTGGGGCGCGACGAAGGGGTCCTGTCCGAGCGGGGTGGCGGAGTGAAGTGGGGGGTGTTGAAACCGCCGCGGATCCTGGGCATGGGGGATTTCCTCGTGAAGAAGAGCGTATGCCTCGACCCAGAGCAGGAGGCATGCCAGCCGCCGTGCGGCACTCGAACGCCTCGGAAGAGGCCTGTTTCCCTCGGAAGGCATCACCCGCCGGGGCATCGAACCCTGGTGACGTCCATCATCGGGTGGTGACTGTTGTCACCACCACCCGGAGGGACTCGCTCATTGGGACTCCCGATTCATGGGAGGGGCTGGTCGAACAACCGCCGCAGGTTGCGATGCCTCCAGTGGAAGGCCAGCCGGAAGACAGCGAGGTGCAGTGCCCCCAACGGGCGCAGCCTCGGGGTGAACCGGACCGAGTCCGTGAGCCGGCACCCTGTCGCGGTAGGCGTGACGATCCGCTCGTGGACCCACTGCTTCTGCGAGAACAGCACCGAGCGCTCGAGGAAGCGGCGGCCGGGCTCGTACTCGGCGAACGTGAGGTCGTCGTAGTCGATGGGCAGCAGTCCGAAGAGCAGGATCCAACTCCGGAACAACCGCTGGCCGAGGGGAGGGGACGAGGGGAGACTGCCGTTCGAGCCGGGCCACGTCATGCGCACCAGCGGGAAGAACTCGCGATTGACGCCCTGCATCCGGGTCGCATGAGACCAGACTTCCTCGACTGGCGCTCGCAAGTCGGAGGCGAGGGAGAAACCGTACTCTTGAGACGGCGATGGCATGCTGTTGTTTACCCCGGCCCTACCGGTAGAAGTGGTCCGCGAGGAGGCGGGCGTTGAAGAGCATGGCGTCGTAGCTCGTGTAGACGCCGTGCCCGAAGCACGTCGCCAGGCAGTTCGGCAGGGCGCCGGTGCCCCGGTCGCCGTAGTCGACGAGGTAGCTGAACCCGTCCCGAGGCACGCGCGCGCCGTGGCGCACGTGCTGGAGCCAGGCCTTCACGTCGTAGCCCTCGCCGAGGATGGCATCGAGCCGCGCGGCCAGCTCCCGCTCCTTCGCGTTGCCCGGTGGAATGTCCGAACCGGCGATGCCCCACTGGTGCACGTAGTCGCCGTTCTCGGTGTGGAGGACGCCGGCGACGGTGCTCCCGCGCGGCTCCGTGCCCCGGTGATTGATGACATGGAGGACACGGCACTGCCGGCCCGTGGCCCAGCCATAGCGCGGCGGCATGCCGAAGGTGGCGATGTCGAGCCGTGCGCGCGCGACCGTGCGCGCCATGTCCTGGAGGCCCTCCGTGGGCTCGCCCGCGTCGCGCACGGCCTGCCAGAGCGCCTCCGCGGTCCGCGCCGGGTAGACGAGCTGTGTGAGCAGGGCGAGTACCTGGCCGCCGTGGCTGTGCCCGAGGAGCAGCGCCCGCTTGCGCCCGAGGTCCGAGGAGGCCAGGAGCCGCAGCAGGTCCACGGCCGCGCGCAGCCGGGCGACGTGGTTGTTCGCCGAGGACCAGACGAAGCGCGTGGTGGGGATGTCGCCACCCAGAGCCTTCTGGAAGAGCGAGACGTACTCGGGGGTGTAGTTGCCGAGATCGCGCAGGACGCGATCACTCGGGAGCTTGGAGAGACGTTGCAGGGACGGCATGAACCCCGGGCCCAGCGCCGAGAGGGGCCCCTGGAGCGCGGAGAGCAGCAGGGTGGGGTCGTGGCCGACGAAGGTGCCGTGCACGAAGACGACGTGGCGCACCTCGGCGCGGCGCAACTCGAGGCCCGCCTGCTGCATCGCCTCGCGCCAGGCGGGGGATTGGGCCTCGAGCACGGGCGTCTCGCGAGCGATCGGCGGCATCGCTTCGAGCGCCCGCACCGCGAATGTGCCCGGCTGAGGCGCGGCGTCGTACTGCTGGGGTTGGCAGTGGGCGGGCGTCGGACGGAGCCGCCACGCGATGACGAGCCCGGCGATGGTGGCGGCGAGGAGGAGGAGCGTGAGCGCGAGCCACATGTCACACACCAGGAGTGGAACGGTTCCGGTCAGGTGCAGTCTGCCGCGACAGTTTATCCGGAAGACGCCGGATGCGACCACTCGTGGTCGGACCGAGGCCTCCGAAGCCTGGGCTCGCCTTGACGCCCCGGCTGCAAGAGAATGATGTCCCCCATGCTCCACTCCTCGCGTCCAGGCAGCACGGCACCCGTTGGCTCCCAGTTGCTCGCCGAGCACCTCCGGGCGGATGCCGCCGCCCGCGAGGCCACCGTGGCCCGGTTCATCAGCAGGGCCGCCTGCGTCTTCACCGTCTCCACGCTCGGGCTGGCTCCCCTCATCGGGTGGCCTCGCTCCATCTCCGTCGCGATCCTGTGTGTGCTCTTCGCCCTCTACTACGGGGTGCTCCACCGCAAGCTGCGCCAGGGTTGGTTCCACCCCGCCATCCTCTGGTTCAACGTCGCGCTGGAGGCCTCCACCGGGGCGTACCTCTTCATCTGCGACGCCCTCTTCGCGGATGCCGAGCAGGCACTGGGCAACCCCATGGCCGTCCTCTGGAGCACGTTCATCCTGCTCGCGGCCTTGCGCTCCAAGCGCAACCTGGCGCTCTTCGCCGGCAGCCTCGTGGCCATCGAAACGGTGCTGCTCTACTTCCTCCTGGCCTGGCCCCGGCTCGTCGAGCCCATTCCCTTGATCTTCTCTCCGCCGTTCGTCGTGCTACGCGCCGTCTACTACTTCACCACCGGCTGGATGGCGGCGCTCGTGGCCGACCACCTCACGAGCAAGGCCGAGGAGGCACTGCACGCCATCCGCGCCAGGGATCTGCTGGGCAAGTACTTCCTCCACGAGCGGCTGGGGTTCGGGGGCATGGCGGAGGTGTTCCGTGCCACCTACAGTCCCGAGGGTGGTTTCGAGAAGGTGGTGGCCATCAAGCGCATCCTCCCGGCCTATGCCGAGGACGAGGACTTCGTGACGCTGTTCCGCCGCGAGGCGGAGCTGGGCTCGCTCCTCAACCACTCCAACATCGTCCAGGTGCTCGATGTGGGCCGGTTCCAGGACACCTACTTCATGGCCCTGGAGTACATCGAGGGCCTGTCCCTGCGTGAGCTGCTCAAGAGCCACGGGCCCCTTCCTCCCAGTGTGGTGGCCTACCTCGGGGCCGAGCTCGGCGAGGCACTCGACTACGTCCATCGGCGCACCTCCAGCGAGGGCGTCCCCCTCAACCTCGTCCACCGGGACGTCAATCCGCCCAACATCCTCCTGTCGCGCATCGGTGAAGTGAAGTTGGGGGACTTCGGGGTGGCCCGCGCGGCCATCCACGTCCGCCTCACCCAGGCGGACCGGGTTCGCGGCAAGCTGGGTTACCTGGCTCCGGAGCAGGCCCGGGGTGAGCCCTTCGACGGGCGCGCGGATCTCTTCGCGCTCGGTCTCACCTTGCACGAGGCCCTCACCGGGCGGCGTGTCTTCCAGGACGAGGCCGTCTCCGACACAGTGGGCAGCTTCCCTCCTCCCTTCCTGGTGCCGCCCTCGGTGCTCCGCCCGGACGTTCCCCCCGAGCTGGATGCCGCCATCATGGACCTGCTCCGGTGGAGGGCGGGGGAGCGCACGCCCCGGGGCCACCAGCTGAGAGAGCAGCTCTGTGCGCTCACCGGAGAGCTCGCGCCCTATCCTCGTGGGCAGCGGGAGCTGGCCCGCCTCGTCCAGGAGGCGATGACGCGGCGGGGAGCGCGGAGCACGGCGCGGAGCTCGGAGCAGGTGACCCGGCTGGAGCGTCCCTCCGCCCAGCCCCAGAGCGAGGAGCCCACGGCGGTCCTGCCCGTCAATGGCGTGAGCCAGAGCGAGCCGCCAACCTCGGTGGCGGGCAAGGTCCGGGAGGGCTGAGGGAGGACCCTCCCCCTGGCAGTGCATGGCATTTCAGAGAGGAGCACGGACATGAAGGAGAAGGACCTTCAGTACGTTCTGGATTGGATCGCCATTCAGGAGCTGGTGGCGGAGTATGGCCAGGCCATCGACTACGGCCGGGATACGGGAGACTGGAGCCGCTGGGCGAGCGTCTTCACGCCCCAGGTCACCGCGGACTACACCCGGTTCAGGGGAGGAGGGGAGCCCGCCCACCTCACGCGGGAGGAACTGGCCGAGTTCGGCAGGCGGTCCCTGGTGCCCTTCAGCAGGGTTCAGCACGCCACGGCCACGAGCGTGAGAATCCAGTTCAAGAGCAGCACGCTGGCCGAGGTGATGGCCTACGCGGAAGTCGCCCACTACTTCTCCCTGGGCGGTGTCCAGCAGGAGTGGACCATCATCGCCCGCTATACGCACGAGGTGGAGAAGACCTCCGAGGGATGGAGGATCCGCAAGGTGCTCCTGGACCCCATCCACTATCGCGGCAATCCGCTGGGCCTGGAGCTGGTCAACGGAAAGCGGCTCGCCTGAGCGCACACGATGCGCAGGAGCGGGAACGTGCCGTGTGGTGGCCTACCTCGACAGCCACGCCGCGAAGCGCTTGTCGAGGAGTGGCGCCGCTTTGCCGACAGCGTCCCAGGTGTCGTCATCGAGCTTCGGCTCGTCGTGACCGAACGGGCCCGCGCGCTTTCCGAACGTCTTGATGAGGTCGGCCGTAATCCAGAGGCCGTTCATGTTGTGGAACCAGCGCCACGCCAGCTGGTCGAGCCCCGGCGCATCGCGGAGGTGGTCGTCCCACAGGCCGCGCGGAAGCGCCTGCTTCACGAGCTCCGACCCCTTTGCCTCGCGCTTCGCGACCGCCGCGAGCAGCTCGCGGTGCGCCGGGAACCGCGAGGTGTCGAGCAGGCCTCGTGTCGCGGCATAGCCGACGAAGAGCCCGGTCGTGACATCGGGATACCGGCTGAGCGCACCCGCGCTCTTCACGGCGAGCGTGACGGTGAGGGACTCATCGAACGAGAGCTTGAGCTCCACGTGCGACGCGGTGTCGAGCGAAAAGGCCCAGTAGGAGACGGTGAGCTCATCCTCGGTCGCGAACGCGGCCTGACGACCGGTGGGCGGTCCGAGCACCTTCGTGACCTCCGCCTCCGAGGTCACCTTCCACGGCACTCCCAGGACATCCTCCCCGATCTTCGCCCTCACCCAAGCGTAGGAGACGTAGGGGATGAACGTCTTGGCGGTCTTCGGAATCGGCGGATAGGCATCGTTCAGGATGTCGTGCGAGAAGACGAGCTCGACACCGTGCTTCGGTGCCGAGACGTTCACCGAGTCGGTGTTCTCGCTGGTCGACGGCGGCACCTTCTTGCCGAGCACCTCGGTCACGTAGGCGATGACCTCGGGGGCGTCCGCGCGCCTTCCGAGGATTGACGCCAGTCGCTGCGTCTTCGGTCCGAGCTTCTGCATCACCGGGGTCGGCTCGGGCTTGCGTGCGGCGACCACCGGCGCTTGCGCCGCGGGGGGGGGGCGGCGTCACCGTCGAGCCATGCCGCGAAATCGAAGGTCTTCGCCCTTGGCGCCTTGACCTTCTTCGCTTTCAGCCACGAAGCCAGCGCCTCTCGCCCGGAGGCCCCCTCCTCGTCGTCGAGCTCGTGGATCTCCGTCTCGCCCTGGGACCAGAGCTTCAGGAACTCCTCCAGGCTGTTCGCGACGGTCCGCGCCTCTCCTTCCGAACCGAGCAGCGCCACCGCGGGCGGCGCCTTGACTCCAGTGTTCACGAGCACGAGCAGCGAGCCATCGGGGAGGCTCATGAACGCGAAGGCGTCACGGCGAAGCCGGTTCTCCTTCTCCGGATTCCACTCCTTCGGAATGGCCGTGGCCTCCAGCGCATCGAACCAGCCCAGCGTTCCATGCGGCTGTTTGCCAATCCATGCGCCAACGTCCGCGAGCAGCGGGGGAATCTCATGACCGTTGGGAGCAGCGGAGAGCTTGACCGTGTAGTTCGCCATTCGCGTCAGCTTCGACCATCTTCTCCGTGAAGGCGAGTTGCGATTCTCCCCGGCGAAGGCGTTGGCCGCTCGCCGCATCCAGTGCAGCATGTCGCGCAAGGGCAACTGCTCAGCGCAGCCGCTGCTGTGAGTACGCAGCCTGCTCAGCTGGCCCCGAGCGAGGGCCCCCCTAGAGCGCGTGGTGTTGAGGCTCAAGCCGCCCCAGCCAAGAGAGCCAGGCCGCTGCCGCGCACCTCATGGGAAGGAGGCCTGGGCCGACGTGTATCCCAAGGGGCTGCGCGGCTTGTCCACCAGCCTGGCGTACTGCTCGGGCGGCCCCGTCAGCGGCCCTCCTCGGCTCCTGCGCCCCAGCCCTCACCCTCAACATGGCCTCTATCCCGCCTATACGCTCCATGAAGAAGGGGGATCCAGAAGTCGTCAAGAAGAGGATCAAGACGACGGATGATCAGGGGGTGGATCAAGCCATCAAGAGGTCTCAAAAGGCCACGGTGTACATCGAGTGCCGCAACTTCGCCGAGGCCACGCAGGTCGTGTTCAACCAACTCAAGGCGATGCAGACGGCGCAGACCTCCCAGCTCGTGAACACCTATATGCTGCAGGTGTCGGGCAGTGGCCACCGGGTCCTGGCCGTCTGTACTGTCGAGCCGGATGGTCGTGTCATGGCGACGATGGCAGACCCAACCTGGCGCAACGCCAACAATGCGGATGACTACACCACCTCGCCGAGGGTGCGAGAGACCTTCGTGTCCGGCAAGAGCGTCGTGGTGAAGGACAAGACCAGCATCCGCTGGCTCCACTTCCGCCGCAACCTGCTGTTGGCGATCGGAGACAAGCCTTTCAACGTGTTCAAATCGAAGTTCGGTGGAGGGAGGATCTTCCCCAAGGACGTCACGTCCGCAGGAGGTTACGCGGTGCTGACCCTGCAACTGGACCAGCTTCCGGATTATGCTCTGGCGGAAGGGCTCGGGCTGCTGACGCCTCGGACGTACGTGGAACTGCAGGACTACCGCCGGACGCAGAAGAAGCCTCTGTTCTTCTGAGAGTCGACGCGCGCTTCGCCCCAGTACCATGGTGGGCAGATTGAGGGGCGCGGGATCAGGAAACCATCGCTGCGGCCCTCGTCCCGTTCAAGAGCCGGTTCGACAACGAAGGCGGATACTGGGAGAGGGCCGAAAACGGCGACATCTCCGAGGAAGACGTCGAGGTGGCGGGCGGCGTGGCGGAGTTGAACAAGGCGTTGGATGCACTGCCCGCCATCGCGTTGAACCATGCGCTCGAATTACTGGAGTCCGACGTCAAGGATGAGCTGAGGAAGTACCGCCGGGACATGAAGCTCAAGCCTTTCCCGGCACTCAAGCCTAAGAAATAGCGGTACGCCCCACCCGCGCTCCTCCACCTGCTCCTCCCCAGCCACAACTCGCCAGGGCACACGCTACCGTCAGCCTCCCACGGGCTTCTCGTGAGCCCTGGGAGACCAGGGAAGTCTAGCCGCTCGCGTCCGTGAGCGGCTTGACCTAGTACTACCTAGTCAATTTGGGCGTTCTCCGAGGGGGATGCCCCCGGAGAACCGTTGGAGTCCCGAGGGAAGTGACCGAGTAGTACTAATTGGCGCAAGTGTGACACTCGGCACAGTTTCCGGTATTGATATTGCAGCCGGTGCAGCACCAACCGCCGGCACCCTCCTGCTCAATGCCAGTCAGCGTCTGTGCATGAATGACCAGCTCCCCATCGGTCAGCGTCGCAGTGGAGTCAGTGTTCTTCGTGACAGTGGCATTGGTGAGTTGGATCGCTTCCTCATTCTGGGAGTCGACAGTACCACCACACCCGACCACAAAAGCTGCCGCGAGGGTTACGATTCCAATGAGGTTGCGAAGTGCCATTTGAGTTACCCTTCCTTGACTGGGGTGGTTGGTGTTTCAGTCTGAACCTGTGCACCACTTCTGTGAGGCCAACCCCAAGGCGATGATTTGCCGTCATTCTCTGAACAGCAAGTGCCTTCTGTGTTGTTCTCATGACGTATCCAGTGTCGCCTACCTAGGATCCTGTCGGAGTTCCCTCGAGCAGGTGAGGAGGAGGCGAGCGCGAGGCTTGAGGTAGCGGCCAGGAAGGAGCGGATGAAAGAGAGGACGCCGAGAGTGAATTGGGCGGAGTTGCTCAGGAGGACGTTGGACTGCGACGTGTTCGTCTGAGTGAGGAGTGGAGGAAGGAGGCGGGTGCTGGCGTACGTGAAGGGAGGGGGTGGATTGTGGAGCACCTGGGCCTGGCCCCGGCAGGTGCGAGGCTGGCCCCGGCGCGAGGGCCCCCCCAGAGCGCGTGGTGTTGAGGCTCGAGCCACCCCAGCCAAGAGAGCCAGGCCCCTGCCGCGCACCTTATGGGAAGGCGGCCTGGGCCGACGTGTATCCCAAGGGGCTGCGCGGCTTGTCCACCAGCCTGGCGTACTGCTCGGGCGGCCCCGTCAGCGGCCCTCCTCGGCTCCTGCGCTCCAGCCCTCTCCCTCTACATGGCCTCTCTCCCGCCTATACGCCATGGCCTCTCTCCCGCCTATACGCCACGGCTGGGTGCGACAGGGCGCCCACGAGCTCTTCGCCCAGGGGGTGGCACTCCATGCCCCCATCCTCCCGGTCCTGGGACACGAGGCCCCGCTCGAGGTGGTGGCGCGCGGCGGGGTGCCGAGCCTGAGCGAGCTGAGGATGCACCAGGGCACCATCTACCCCTGGAACCGCGCGGTGTACGATCCCTCGGACGGTGGCCATGTGCGGGTGGAGATGCGTGCGCTGCCCTCGGGGCCCAGCGTGCCGGACATGCTGTCCAATGGCGCCTTCTTGCTGGGGCTGACCCTGTCGCTGATGGAGGAGGTGGAGGCGCTCGTGTCGAGGATGCCCTTCCGTTGCACACGCACGAACTTCTACCGCGCGGCGCGCGAGGGGTTGGACGCGCCCCTGTACTGGCCGGGTCGTCCTGGCCAGGCCCTCGCGGTCCAGCCCGTCCGGGAACTCCTTCCCCGCCTGTTGGAGCGGGCGCGGCAGGGGCTCGTGTCAGCAGGGGTGGAGCCGGAGGATGTGGAGCCGCTCGTCGAACTGCTCGAGGGCCGGCTGCGCACGGGCCGCACCGGAGCGCGCTGGCAGCTCGACGCCCTCGCGCGGCTCGAGGCGGACCGGCCCCGGCACGAGGCGCTCACCGCGATGTTCGAGCGCTACCTGGCCTACTCCGAGGAAGGCATGCCGGTGCATTCCTGGCCGGATGTGTAATGAATCCTCCCGGCTTCGAGTAGGCACCAGGTCATTCGCCAGCTTCGGAAGCATTCAACCGGTGGTTTCGGGCGATGAGCGCACGCAGGCGCTCGGCGACCTCGTCCGCGGAGAGCGCGTCCGTGAAGTGGTCGACGCAGACTCCTTCCGGGTCGAGCACGTAGGTGATGGCCGTGTGAGGCACGGCGTAGCCGTCGGGATCCTCGGGATCGTCCCGGCGCCGGGCGAAGACGTGGAAGGCCGCCTTGGCCGCTTCGATCCGTTCGCGGCTGCCGGTCAGACCGAGGAACCCTGGCCAGCGCGCGAGGAACGCCTTCATGACCGCCGGGTGATCCCGCTCCGGATCGACCGTGATGTACAGGGGCTGCATTCGCGCGGCGTCGGGGCCGAGCAATCCGAGCACCGTGGAGAGGCGTCCCAGGGCCCGTGGGCAGACGACACGGCAGTGGGTGAAGCCGAAGAACACCAGGGCGTAGGCCCCGCGGAAGGTCTCGTGGGTGACGGGACGTCCGTCGTGGTCGACGAGGTCGAAGGCTCCACCCACCGGGGGCGCGGAACCAGGCCGGATGGCGCTCATACCCCACCTCCCGGCCAGGACAGGGTGTAGGTGCTGAGTTCGTTGCGCACCAGGTGCAGGTCGAGCAGGTGCTCGGTGCGCCGTGCCTCCACGCGCCGCCCCTCATGCACCTGCTGCCCGTCTCCCGTGGCGACCACCTGGCCGTCCCTCTGGAGTTCCCATCTCCCCCGGTCCCAGATGTTGGCCAGGCGGACGACGGAATCGCCGGGGCGATCTTCGCGCACGCCGGCCGTGAAGTGCAGTGTCGCTCGCGCGTCGTCGTAGTACGCCCGGTGGACCTCGATGGCATCGCCGACGATCGCCAGGTTCGGTTCGGCGAAATGACCCGGTGCCCAGGGCTGCTCGTAGAGCTGGCGCAGTCCGTGCGGCACGTTCAGGCTCGCGTACGCGAAGAGGACATTGCCAGCCAGGGGCTCGACGCACGTGTAGTTCCCTTCCGCGTCGCTCACCTGGTCATGGCGCGGGAAGAAGCGACCGCCCTCATACAGGGTGGGTCGCATGTGGCGCTCCGCGTGACGCTGTAGCCCCTCGAGCGTCACGGCATCCCCCATCTCGGAGGCCCAGACCGTCAGCCAGCCAAAATCGCAGGTGTCGTTCTCGATGGGGCGCGCGCCGAACGTCCGGGACTTCGGAGGTCTGATGGTGCGCGTGCCATCCGGTCCCTCGAGCACGTGCTTGCCGATCACGGAGGCGTAGTACTTCTCCACGAACTCGCCGTTCCAGGTGTTCGCGAGCGAGGCGTACCAGGCATCGCCCCACGGCATCTCGCCCGCGTTGGGTATGGGCGTCCTCGTGTCCGAGGCCGCGTAGAGGTACAGGTGGCCGTTGCTGGCGACGGGTCCGCCGAACTGCTCCCACGCCTGCCGGAAGCCACGGCTCACCTCGTCCGCGGTGGAGCCGCCCGTCAACAGATCGTGCATGCGGAAGCCGATGATCGCTGGCTGGTTGCAGATCTGGAAGACGCAGTTCGGCTCGCATGCGATCCCCAGGTAACCGCTGCGCACCATCTGCCAGTACAGGTTTTCGTTCAGCGAGAACTGGTCGTATTCGAACTTCCGGTCGAGACCGCCCGGCTTGCCACCGTCGCCCCAGAATGGGGTGAAGTACTCCAGCGTCAGCGCGCCGGGCGCGGCGTAGCGCGCGTCGTCGAACAGCACGTTGTACATGAGCGCCATCGACTGCACGTAGGCGCTGTACATGATGTTGTCGTGCGCCACCGGATCCCACTGCTCGGGGCGGCCCGCGAGGTGGGGGTTCCAGATGCCGCCGGCCCTGCTCGAGTCGCGCCAGTACATCCAGACCTCGGGCTCGAGGATCTTGGCGACCAACCGCTGGAACGTGGGCCGGAGGGCACCGGGCGCCGCTGGCAGCCGATGGACATGAGTCAGCGCGAGCGCGTAGGCCGCGTAGGCGAGCTGGAAGCGGTAGCCGCCGAAGTCCATCTGGTTGGGCGTGCGCCCGGTCATGAATGACCAGTCGTTGCGCTGCCGCCGGGACAGGTTGTCGAAGTGGCGCAGATAGGCCAGTTGCTTCGCATCGAGCCCCGCGACCGCGCTCTTCCGGCGCCGCTCCAGGGCCGACGCCCGCGTCTCTCCGTCGCTCGTCTTCATCCTCTCCTCCGCGTGTGGGCGGCCGGTTCGCCGTGTGCGGGCCGAGGTATAGCGCGGATTCTCGCCGGACTCGTGTGCCGTGCTCAGCCGCTCCACCGGCCCACGAGCACGCCGAGCAGGAAGGCCACGGCGATGGCGACGGCCCTCCATCCCAGCGGCAATCCCCGGGGAGCAGTGGCCGTGGGGGAGGGGGCGGACTCCCGGGACGGCACGGGGTCGTCGGGGATGACCACGCGAACCCGGATGCCGCCCGAGCGCAAGGCCACCTCGAGATCCTCGATGCAGCGCTCGTAGTCCTTCGCGGTCAGATCCAGCGGCGTGCCATGGTGGGCCTCGTAGCGCCTCGCCACGGACTCATAGCCGCGCAGCTGGGCCTCTTCCCGGGCGACGTTCCCTCAAGCAGGTGAGGAGGAGGCGAGCGCGAGGCTTGAGGTAGCGGCCAGGAAGGAGCGGATGAAGGAGAGGAAGCCGCGAGTGAATTGGGCGGAGTTGCTCAGGAGGACGTTCGACTTGGATGTCTTCACCTGTGCCTGGTGTGGAGGCAGGCGCCAGGTGTTGGCGTACCTGAGGGCCCCCAACGCCGAGGGCTGCACCGCGTCTCCACCGGCCCGGCGCACAGCCCTCGTGGCACCCGTCAGCAGCCCTCCTCGACCCCTCGGCTTCAGCTCTCTCCCTCCACACGGCCCCCATCCCGCTTATCCGCCGGCACCCGCGCTCCGATGTCGCGTGCCCGGTGTGCCTCCGAGGGAGCCGCCAGCGCCAGGAAGCGGCCCTTGGCCTTCAGGCGCTGGTGCACCTCGCCCCAGGAGGGGAGGCCCTCCTCTGCGTGCTCCCAGTCCACGGCGGCCCACTCATCGAAGAGCCGCAGCAGGCGGGGCATCGCCCGGCGGTGCCATCCTCCACCCCGGAAGGCATGCGCGTGGGAGGGGCGCTCCCAGAGCATGAGCATCCAGAGGACCCTCCCGGGTGCCCGCTGGAGCAGCGCGCCCCTGAACCCTTCTGTCTTCCGGGCATGCCAGGCCATCACCCACAGCCCGGCCAGCAGAGGCCAGTGCCACCAACTGGACCGGATTCGCACCCGCACAGCGTTGACGTACATGGCTGGAACTCCTCAGTGTCCGAAGCCGAAAAGGGGTGATGCATCGCTCCACGGCCCGGAGTGGCCACAGGCGAGCGCTTGGAGCTCCTGCCGGCGTGGCTCGAGCCGGCGGGCAAGGCCGCGAATCACCTCTCGGCTCTCCTCCTGATCGTCGCTGAAGATCCAGGCCGCCCCGCGCAGCGTGCCTCCGCGCTCGACTGCCGCGGAGTCGCCCAGGTACAGCACGCCACCAGCGAGGTAGGCCGCGCTCCCGCCGGTGTGTCCCGGGATGTGGAAGGCCTGGACACTGAGTGGACCGACGTGCACCGTCTCGCCATCCGCGAGGATGTGGGAGACGCGCGTGGCTCGCTCGCGGAGCACGCCACGCAGCCGCGGGACAGGGCCCTTGGCCGCCTCGATCCCCTCCACCAGCCCCACCTCGCTGGCGAACGCGTACACGCGCGCCTCGGGGAAGAGCCGGCACGCACCGATATGGTCGCCGTGGCCGTGCGTGATGAAGATGGCCTTCACCGCGTCCGTGCCAAGACCCTGACGGGCGAGCTCGGCCTTGATGGCGGCCCCCTCAAGGTCGTTCCCGCAGTCGATGAGGGCAACAGCACCGGGGCCCGCGGGCAGCAGGTAGAGGTTGACGAAGCGGTCTCTCACCAACCGCGCTCCGCCCGGCAACTCGGTTCCGTCCTCCGCGGGCACCAGCCCACCGAAGGTTGCCGCGAGCACCCCAGCCGGGATGGCGGCCAGGAGCAGCAACACTCCCCCGATGGTGAGCAGCACCCGCTTCGCACGGCTGCTCGGGCCACGAGCCCGCGCCGCACCCACTTGATAGACACCTCGTTCGTTCTTGGACATGGTGTCCATCAAGTTCACCGTCGGCGAACGGGAGTTCAACCGACAGTGGGCCCTTCTCCGGCCAGTTCGGGACGAAGAGGGGGGCGCTGTCCAGCAACGGAGGCACGCGTGGGTGTGAAACCCCCGAGGGAGACAGACCGGAGGGTGCAGCGGACGCGGCGGACGCTCCGCGATGCGCTCGTCGCGCTCATCCTCGAGCGCGGCTGGGAGCAGGTCAGCGTGCAGGACGTGTGCGACCGAGCCGACGTGGGACGCTCGACCTTCTATACGCACTTCGCCGACAAGGAGGAGCTGCTCCTCAGCGGCTTCGACGAGTTTCGCAAGGTGCTCCGCGCACAGCATGCAGCGGCGGCCGAAGCTGGCAGGCCGCTCGGTTTCGCGAGGGCCCTGCTTGAGCATGCCCACGAAAACCTGCGCCTCTTTCGAGCCCTTATCGGCAAGCGCAGCGGGCAGTTGGTCCAGCGGCGCTTCCGGGAGCTGGTACTGGAGCTCGTCGCAACGGACCTGGCTGGCCTCGCTCTCGCCGGGCCCGTGCTTGACGGGACGGTGCACTACGTGGGCGGTGCGTTCCTCGAGCTGCTCACCTGGTGGCTCGATAGCCGCAGCCCACTGCCGCCCGTCGAGGTGGAGGCACTCTTCCAGCGGCTGACCACGCCCGTCCTCGCCGCGGCCCGATAGGGGACCCGGCCTGAAGGTGGGAAGCGGGCGCAGCCCAGGCCTACTGGGTCATGGAGTCCGCCCTCCCTCGAAGACTCGCCACGATGACAGAGCCGCTTGCAAGAAAGTGAGTTGCGGATTCCCGCTCCCACACCTGGGCCTCAATCACCAAGGGCCCGGGCTCCCCCTCGGGGCCGGGCCCTTCTCATTCAAGCGAGGTGAGCCTACAGCGGGGCGAGGACGGGGAGGGCGACGAACTTCCTACCTGGATCCCCAGGCGTGCCGCTCCCTGAGCAACTGGGTGGGCTCCTCGTATATCGCCCAGGAGTTCGACAGCGAGTACAGCGACAATAGCGGCCCGGGTTGCACGTACACCCTCTGCGCTCCGTAGGGTACCCCCGGTCGGGGATGGCGATTCATTGCCGGTTTCGCGCCGCGGCTTCGTGGAGCCGCTGCATCGGCTCGTCGCGTTCTCGGTAGCGGCGAGCCAGGAACTCCCTCCAGGCCTGCTCGAGCGCGTCGCCGGAGACCCCCGTCGAGGAGAAGGCCTCCTTCGCGTCCAGCTCGCCTCGCGCGAGCGCCCGCACGAGCGCGGCGACACCGTCGTCCCCTTGCCGATCCCATAGGAACTCGAGCATGGCGAAGCTCTGGTAGTAGGCCGCCAGCGCAAACTTCTCGTCGGCGGTGTGGGGAAAGGCACCCGTCATCGCCTCGAAGGGCAAGTGCTGGTCCCGGAGCCAGGCCACGAGCCCGAGAGAAGGATCGACCCACCAGTTCTCTCCGGCGAGTTTCATCGCCAGCCCCTCGTGCAACCACATGGGCACCTTGATCCCGAGCCCGATGAGGACGTGGTGGACGTATTCGTGGACGACCGTCTGCCTGAGGGTCTCGATGCCGTGCCGGGGGTCGCCGCTCAGGTGGATCGCGCCGTCGTAGTATCCGATGGCCGCGCGATTGACGCACGAGACATCCAGCATCTGCTGCACGTCCCTGTAGACGTAGACCTCTGGAGGGGGGAGACGGTCGAGCTCCCGGCCGAAGACTCGGCGTATCGGTGATTGAGAGGGCGATTGCACCGCGCCGAGAACAGACAGCACCTCCCTCAACACGACCGGGTCGACATGCGGGTCGTGGCGCACCGTCGTGCCGGCTGCGCCGAGCGCGACGAACGTCCCGAGCAGTGCATGCCGTTGTGCAACGCGCCGGGCGTCTCCGAGGCCGCACAGCCCGCTCTCGCCCCACCGCACCTGGAAGCGACGGCCGGCGCGGTCGGTGATCTCAGCGGCGGCCGGCTCGGGCACGTTGGGCACGACCTCGCGTGACGGAGCTCCGTTTCGTGCCGGCCCGGGGCTCGCTCCGAACGTCGGCTCGCGCTGCGTCGACGCGACCTCGGCAGCGGGCCTTCGTGCTTCCTCGAGGCGTGCTCCGCTGTCCAGCGACTCCGTCGACTCCGCCAACTCCGTCGACTCCGGCCAAAGGAGCCAAGGATGGCAGGGAGAACCGTGCGGCCTTCCGCTCCAATCTGAAGTCCGCAGACCCAGACGCTCGGCTGCGTGCTCCAGGTCGCGGAGAACGTCGAGGCGGAACTCGTCCCCAACAGCGGCCATACCTTCGCCGAGGACAATCCAGCCTGGGTCGGTGAGAGACTCGCTCGCTTCTTCGCCCCCCTATAAGGGGGCCAGGGATGAGCGAATCCTCCGCCGATGAGCAGCGCCTCGCGTTGGTGAGGCAGCGCTGGCCCGAGCTGCCCTGGATGGCGGTCCCGGTGACGAGGGAGACCGCGCTGCCCATCCGGCACGGCATCCTCGGCGATGCCGCTCTCCTGGCTCAGCAGCATGCGGCCGCGGCGCTGCTCGCGCTCCGCATAGGGACGGCCTCAGCTACCGGGTACCCTTCTTCGCGAGTGGCGGGGGCGCGGAGCGCTCTGCTCGTCGGGAGCGCCTCATGCACCGGGGATGCCGAGATAGACGCCCGGCTCGGCGGACAGACCCTGCTTGACGTTGCGACTCACCTGGTCAGCGAGGATCTCTTCCCTACCGGCTTCGAGCGCATCGAGCGTCAGGCGCACCACCTCGGTGGGGTTGGATTTCGGCGCGGTGACGCCGTGGGCCATGTCGGTGTCCATGTAGCCTACGTGCAGCCCCAACACCTGGGTCTTCTGCCCACGCAGCTCGTTGCGCAGACCGTTGGTCAGGGCCCAGGCCGCGGCCTTCGAGGCGCTGTAGGTCGACGTGCCAGGGAAGGACAGCCAGCTGAGCACGGACAGTACGTTGACGATCGCGCCGCCGCCATGGCTGGCCAGAATCGGCGCGAAGGCGCTGCTCGTTGCCAGCGGCCCCAGATAGTTGGTCTCGAGCTCTTCTCGCGCGGCGGCCTGAGCGTCGTTGGCGAGGAGCGTCGTCCGCTTCAGGATGCCAGCGTTGTTGATCAGCAGCGTCACGTCGCGGGCCTCGCGCGCGATCGCCTCGACCTGTTCGGGCCGGGTCACGTCGAGCCGGACCGGCACGAGGCCGGGCAATGAGATGGTCGATGGATCGCGAGCAGCCGCGTAGACCTTGCGTGCGCCGCGTTCGAGCAAGACCTTCGCGAAGGCGAGTCCAAGGCCACGGTTGGCGCCGGTCACCAGCGCGACTGCATTCTTGATCTGCATGGCTCAGCTCCTGGGTTGTTCCGGGTGTTGGGGAACGGTCCAGTCATATGATGACCATCATATTTCCGCGTTTCGCGCATCCGTCACCAATCGAGCCACCGCGTAGGTATGAGCCCGCCTCTTCGCGGGAATCCTCTTCAGCGTGTAAGCAGTCGCGCTGCCCCACAAGCCCACGCCCTGCTGCGTCCTTCCAGGAGGAGGGGCCGCTTGGGGCGGCGTGTGCCTCCAGGAGGCTGCACGCTCTCTGCACCGGCCTGGCGCACAGCCCGGGGGGCTCCCGTCAGCGGCCCTCCTCGACCCCTCGGTTCCAGCCCTCTCCCTCAACACGGTCCCCTCCCGCCTATACGCACCGAGGCAGTCAGGCAGAAGTCGCCATCGTCAACCTACTGCCCACGTAGCCGGAGCAAGCCCATGCGGCAAAGGGTGGCGCCGACCCCGGCATGAACCAGGGCCGGTGGGCCGCTCATCACCCGGCTTCAGGTGAGGAACGAGGCACCGAGGTTCTCGGAGCCGAGGGACTTCATGGCGACCAGCGGGTTCCAGAAATCCACGTAGCGGGAGATCTTCCCGTCACGCGTCTCCACGAGCGAGATGTACCTCTGATCGTAGGGGCGGCCGGTCGTCAACGCCTTGCCCTCGCTGGCGAACTCCGCCACCACCAGCGACGCGTCGGTCGTCTCGTGGAAGCGCAACCCGTTGAACCGCACCTGGAAGTGCTTGGGGAAGTTCTTCATGTACTCGTACAGCTCGCCCTTGCCGGTGACCTTCTTGGGGAAGCCCTCCGGGCCGTAGGGGAACTCCAGCACGCCGTCCTCAGTGAACAGGTCCACCCACTCGCTGATGCGGCCGCTCGACAGGTACTCGAGGTGGTTGGAGAACGTCTGCTGCGCCTGCTTGCGAATCGCCTGGATGTTGGTGTCGGTGGTGCTCATGGTGGACTCCCTTGTTGGGTACTTCGAGGACAATGAGTGATTGACCACTCACAGATGAGGCCTGAAAAAAGGGCCGCTCGGCGACCCGTGAGGAGTAATTAACCACTCACAGATTTCGTGTCAAGCGACAGGAAGCCCAGGACCGTGGATGCCTGTGGAGTCTGGGGCACTGTGTGGTGGGGTGTGGAGGTGGAGGACCTTGACGGTGAGCGGAGTGAGCGATTAGTTACTCACATGCCCGTGACATCCCGGAAGCTGTCCACCGCCGACGAGCGCCGCGGCACCGTGCTCCGCACCGCCATCCAGGCCTTCGCGGCGCGGGGCTATTACGGCACGACCACCGCGGAGGTGGCCAAGGCCGCGGGCATCTCGCAGGCGTACGTGTACCGGCTCTTCCCCGACAAGGAGGCGCTGTTCGTGGCGGTCATCGACCACTGCGCCGCGCTGCTGCGCGAGAACATGACGGATGCGGTGGCGAAGGCGCGGGGCCGCGAGCCGGAGACGGTGCTGGCCGCGATGCGGACCGCATACGCGCGGCTCATCCAGGACGACCGGGACCTGCTGCGAGTGTTGATGCACGCCAACTGCGCGGCTTCGGAGCCTCCCATCCGCGAAGCCATCCGCGCCTGCTACGCCAAGCAGGTGGAGTACGTGCGTAGCGCGTCTGGTGCGTCTGACGACCAGGTCCGGAGCCTCATCGCGGATGGGCTCCTGGCCAACGTGCTCGTCGCCATCGGCGCCGACGAGGTCGACGCGCCCTGGACCCGCACCCTGTTCGCCGGGAGCGAGCGCGCCTGACCCCCCTCGGATGGACGATGCCTACGGCACGCCGTGGAGGGGACCGACACCTGCAACTACACGCCGCCCGACTGCCGCACCGGCGAGTGTGAGGACTGTCCTGGGGGCCGAAGCTGAAGACCCCTGCGAGCCCCCCCCTGAATGGTTGGCCATCCCGTATCCTATCCTTCGGGGCTGTTGCACCTGTGAGGATAGGCCAGCGTGGTGAGCCCTGATTCGGAGGAGTGCCCTCGACGGGCCCAGGCGTCGTTGCCTCCGCCTCGGGCAAACCTCACGAGGTTCCACGGCGTCTTCGCTCCAGGCGCCAAACTGCGGCCATTTCTGGTCCCTCAAGCAGGTGCGGAGGAGGCGAGCGCGAGGCTTGAGGTAGCGGCCAGGAAGGAGAGGACGCCGAGAGTGAATTGGGCGGAGTTGCTCAGGAGGACGTTCGACTTGGTCGTTTTTCCGCAAACCGCTGCGTCTTCGGTCCGAGCTTCTTCATCACCGGGGTCGGCTCGGGCTTGCGTGCGGCGACCACCGGCGCTTGCGCCGCGGGGGGGCGGCGTCACCGTCGAGCCAGGCCGCGAAATCGAAGGCCTTCGCCCTTGGCGCCTTGACCTTCTTCGCTTTCAGCCACGAAGCCAGCCTTCCGAACCGAGCAGCGCCACCGCGGGCGGTGCCTTGACTCCAGTGTTCACGAGCACGAGCAGCGAGCCATCGGGGAGGCTCATGAACGCGAAGGCGGCACGGCGAAGCCGGTCCGCCTTCTCCGGATTCCACTCCTTCGGAATGGCCGTGGCCTCCAGCGCATCGAACCAGCGTCGTGCGGTTCAGGCGTTCTGTCCCCCATCCAGTCGGTGTCGGTCGAGCCCGGGTTGACCAGTGTCATGGCAACCGATGCGCACCGAGCCGTCCACCGTGCGGATGGTGCTCTTCACCATGGAGCCGCCGGTGCCGGAGGGGGGCCGTGCTCCTGGACGTGAGGAGGTCGGCGTTCACTCGTCCCGCAGGAGCTCGAGTGCGTTGAATCGGGGATGGAAGCCCAGCTCGGCTTCGGCCCGCTCGATGACGTAGACCCGGTCCAGGCGCGAGGGGAGGGGGATGCCTTGCTGGAGGAGCAGTCCGGCCACCGTGGGGGCCCGGCGGCGGATGACGGCCGATGCGTCGTGCAGCAGCTCCGTCAGGTCCTCGCGCCGGAAGGGCGAGCGGGCGGAGATGTTGTACAGCCCGAAGGGCACCGGGGATTCGAGCGCCAACCGATGGGCCCACGCGCAGTCGCGCAAGTCCAGCCCCCGGTGGAGCCGGTGGATGGCCATCAGCTCCCTCGGCTGCGGATAGAAGCGCGAGGTGCGCAGGGTGATGACGGGCAGCCCCGTCTCCTCGTGGATGAGCCGGCAGAGCTGCTCCGCGGCCAGCTTGGTGACGTCGTAGATGTCTCGCGGCCCGGGCGCGAGCTCCTCCGTCACCCAGATGGCGGCATCCGCTCGGGGCTCCATCGCGCGCCCGTAGACCGAGGTCGTGCTCGTGTACACGAAGCGCTGGCAACGGTGCTCCGCCGCCGCCTCGAGCAGATGGAGCGCTCCCTGCACGTTCACGTCGATGAAGCGCGACTTCGGCAGCAGTTCCCGGTGTGGGGCGTGCAGCGAGGCCACGTGGATGACCGCGTCCACCCGCGCGACCTGGGCGAAGACGAGCGCACGGTCATCCACGCTCCCGATGACCTGCGTGAAGGGTCCAGGTGCGGTGTCCAGGCCCGTCACCTGGTACTCGCCGGAGAGTTGCCGACAGATCTCCGCGCCGAGCTGTCCCGAGCTGCCGGTGACGAGAACCCTCCTGATGCTCCCCACGTGGCTCATCCGCCTCTCCAGGACCTCGCCTCGGGACTCGCTTCGCTCAAGCATAAGAAAAGCATGAGAAGGCTGTCGAGCCCGCCGCCGGAGGCCTCCGGCGAGAGCGAAGCAGCGCTGGTGCGCCTTACGAGGGCTTCCAGAGCTGCTCCAGCAAGGGGGGTGGGACGCCCTGGGAGAGCAGGAACTCGCGGGTGACGGCGGGGTCGACGAACCAGGGGAAGAGGGCTCTGGGGTCGTACAGGCCATTGATCAACGCCGTCGCCACCGCGGGCACATGGTGCGCCGAGGCGAGCACCGCCTGCTGGTGCGGTGCTGGCGGCATGAGCAGGCCGGCCGTCACGCCCATCGCGTATTGGCCATGGTCGAGCCAGAAGTCATCGAAGGTCCGTTGCATCCACTCCGCCGTGAAGGGACGCCCGGCGTGCTCCCGGATGCGGGTCCGGTAGAAGTCCGCCATGTGGGTCGCGTTGTTGCCCCCCTGCGCGGCCAGCGGGTCATGCAGCATGAGGGCGTCGCCCAGGCCGATCACCACCCTGCCCGAGGCCAGCCGGCCCACCGGATGGCGGACGGTGGGGGTGATGGTGCCGCGAAGCCAGCACTGCTCGGTGGGAAGCTCCGCCTCTTGCAGGTCATCCAGCTGCCCGGGGAGCAGCCGGCGGAGGGTTCGCTTGCACTCCTCCAACAGCTCGCGGCCCGGCAGCTCACGCGAGAGGAAATCGAGCGGTCCGCCCGGGATGCCCTCGAGGAGCAGGAAGCGCCCCTTGATGTTCTCCCGGCCGTAGAACGGCGTGATGACCACCTCGCCCAGACCCGGCAGGACCCGAATGGTCCCGCTGCGCAGCTCGGGCCGGAAGTTCTTCACGTGGAAGCCGGTGATGTGGCGCTGCGGCTTGTCGAAGGGGCTCCGCCGGGCATCTCTCGCGAACAGGCTGGAGAGCGAGCCCTTGCCGGTGGCGACCACGACGAGGTCGAAGCCCGTGACGTGCGCATCGAACTCGTCCGCATTCGCCAGGGGAACGACGCGAATGGATGCGCCGCGGCGCTCCAGCTCCCGCATCCACCGTGAGTTCTTCAACCGCTGATCGACGCTTCGATGGGGTCGCGGGACGGGAGGGGCGATACGCAGCCCGACGGCGCCATCGGGGTTGAGCAGCTCGAGGATGGCACCTTCCCCCCGCGTCATCACGTCTTCCCAGAACGTGAGCCCGAGCGCGGCTTCCTTCTTCACCGCGTCCTCGAAGAGCCCCATGCCGGAGGGGACCCGGCCATTCAGGATCGCATCGGGGGTGTGCTCGGAAAACAGGGTGACGTCGTGTCCGTCCTCGAGCAGGCCGAAGCCCAGGAAGAGCCCCGCCTGGCCCGCTCCTACGATCGCGATGTTCGCCATGCCGCGGAGCATAGCCGCCCCGCTGGAGTCACGATCCACTCGCCGCGGTACAAGGATCTCAGTTTCGCGAGTCGACGAGGACGGGCACCCCGCCCGCGGGCGTCAGGGTGACGCCTCGCCGCGCCACCCGGAACGCGTAGGGCGTGGCGGGCCGGAGCTTCACCCGGCGGAGGACCTCGGCGAAGACGATCCGCATCTCGTAGTTGGCGAAGGCCATGCCGAGGCAGCGCCGCGCCCCTCCTCCGAAGGGGAAGTACTCGTGAGGGCTCGGCCGCTTGCCGATGAAGCGCTCCGGGTTGAAGCGCTCGGGCTCAGGCCACAGGTCCGGGCGGCGATGGGTGAGGTAGGCGCATGCCATCACGGCCATGCCGGCGGGCAGCTCCCACTCGCCCACCTTCATCGGCCGTTGCAGCACCCGGCCCACCACGGGGGCGACGGGCACCAGACGCAACGTCTCCTTCAAGGTCGCATCCAGGTACTCCAGCCGATTCACCTGCTCGGGGGCGAGTGGCCCCGTTCCCGCCACCTGCTGGAGCTCCGCACGGAGTTTCTCCTCCACCTCCGGGTGTTGGAGGACGAAGTGGAAGGCCCACGAGAGCGTGGTCGCGGTGGTCTCGTGTCCGGCCGCCAGGAGGGTGATGGCCTCGTCGCGCAGCTCCTGGCTGGACATGGGCTGGCCGTGCTCGTCACGCGCCTGCATGAGCATCGACAGGACATCCTCGCGCTTCTCGACGCCCTCGGCGCGGCGCCGGTCCATCTCCGCGAAGAGGTAGCTGTCCACCTCCCGCATGAGGCGGCTGAGCTGGGTCCACGGCAGGGCCCAGCTCACATCGGCCTTCACGGGCCCGAGCCGGATGGGGTCCCTCCCCACCGCGAGCATCTGGAGCATCCGCTCCGCCGGGAGCAGGGCGCTCAGGTACAGCACCGCATCCCGCGAGCCCATGTTCAGCATCCGCACGAACAGCTCGCGGAAGCGCTCGAGCATCTCCCCCTCGGAGAGGCCGAAGACCGTCTTGAGGATGATGTCCAGGGTGATGTCCTGGAATACCTCGTGGAGGGTGAAGGCCTTGTCTCGCGGCCACCGGTCGATGGAACGGCTGGCGGACTCGCGCATGGACAATCCGTAGGCCAGCATCCGTTCTCCGTGGAAGGGAGGCGTCATCATCCGCCGTTCGCGGATGTGCTCCTGTCCATCGAGCAGCAGCAGGGAGTGCTTTCCCACCATGCCCTCCAGGACCCGGTTCACCGGCCCCACATGGAGGTCCTCCGGCTTGCCTGTGAAGATCTGGCGGATCATCTCCAGGTCCCGGGTGAAGAGGAACGGAGGGCTGTTGGGGAACTGCATCACGAAGCTATCGCCGTAGCGGCGTACTGACTCCTCCATGAACCGCAGCGGGTGGGCGACCCACTGGTGGAGCTGGAGGAGGCGTGGCATCGGAATGCGAGGAGGAATCATGGAGACGAGTCTACCCGGATGGGGTCCTCGATTCCCCCTACAACGGGGCTTCTCCTACCACCGGCCCTGGATGCGCTGCATGAAGTCGTACGGGTAGCCCAGCTCCAGGGCGCTCGCCTCGTCCAGGCGCTTGAGCTGGGCGTCATCCAGCTTCAGCTCCGCGGCCTTCAGGTTGTCCTCGAGCTGCTCCACGCTGCGCGCCCCGAAGATGACGGAGGTGACGGCACGCTTGCGCAGCAGCCACGCCAGCGACACCTGCGAGGGCGTGGCATTCAGCTCGGCGGCCACCGCGTCCACGGTCTCCAGGATGCGCCAGTTGCGCGGAGTGTCGAACTGGGTGAGCCGGTCCTTCCACCTGGCCAGCCGCGAGGACTCCGGCGGGGGCTGCCCCTTGCGGTACTTGCCGGACAGGAAGCCGCCCGCCAGCGGCGACCACGGGAGGATGCCCAGCCCGAACTGCTCGCACACCGGCGCGTGCTCGCGCTCCAACTCGCGAACCACCAGGCTGTACTGCGCCTGCAGCGCCACGAAGCGTGACAGGTGCTGGGTCTTGCTCGTCCACAAGCTGTCCACCAGCCGGTAGGCCGCGTAGTTGCTCGCGCCGATGTAGAGCACCTTTCCCTGGCGCACCAGGTCCTCCAGCGCCCGCAGCGTCTCCTCCTCGGGCGTGTCGATGTCCTGCATGTGCACCTGGTACAGGTCGATGCGGTCCGTCTTCAGCCGGCGCAGGCTCTGCTCCACCGCGGAGCGCAGGTGATAGCGCGAGGCGCCCGTGTCATTGGGGCCCTTGCCCATGCGGAAGCGGAACTTGGTGGCCAGCACCACCTCGTCGCGCCGGTGGGACTGGGCGAACCAGTTGCCCAGCACGCGCTCGGTGAGGCCGTCGTTGCCGTACACGTCTGCGGTGTCCCAGAAGTTGATCCCCGCGTCGAGCGCGCGGTCCATGATGGCGAAGGACGTCTTCTCGTCCGCCCCCACGGCATGCATCATCGAGCCCTCGGACGCCTCGCCGAACGTCATCGTCCCCAGGCACAGGCTCGACACCTTCAGCCCACTGTGTCCCAGCTTGCGGTATTCCATCGTGCTCCTCCGTGTCGCAAAAGAACGTGTCAGTCGATCCGGCACGCCTCGTCGAAGTCCAGGCGCGGATTGCGGGGGAACAGCCTGGCCGCGTCGCCGTAGCCGAGGTTGAGGAGGAAGTTGGACTTCCACTTGCCGTCCGGGAAGAAGGCGGCGTCGACCTTGGCGTTGTCGAAGCCCGCCATGGGCCCGCAGTCGAGCCCCAGGGCTCGCGCGGCGAGGATGAGGTAGGCGCCCTGCAGCGTGCTGTTCATGAAGGCCATCTTCTCCCGGGCCTCGGCCGGTAGCCCCGACAGCTGCGTCTTCATGTCCCGGGCGGGGAAGAGCTTGGGCATCTTCTCGTGGAACCCGGTGTCATAGGCCACGATGACCGTCACCGGCGCGTTCATCGCCTTGTCCACGTTGCCGGGCGACAGGGTGGGCTTGAGCCGCTCCTTGGCCTCACGGCTCTTCACGAAGACCAGGCGCATGGGCTGCGTGTTGGCCGCCGTCGGTGCCATTCGCGCGAGCTCGTAGAGCCGGCGAAGCACGGTGTCCTCCACCGGCCTGTCGAGCCAGGCGTTGTGGGTACGGGCCTCCTGGAACAACACATCCAGCGCCGCCGCGTCGAGAGCGGGTCTCTGCTCCGCCATGGGATTTCCTCGCATGAAGCAGTTCCGGTCCGGCCGGTCTCGGCCGCCGGCGCGGTCACGGGTGCGGACCACGCGCCCCTTGGGTAATGAAGCGCCTTCCCCTTTGCAAGTTACTTTAGAAAAGTAAGTGGCGGGTCAGGGGGCTATATTGGGAGCAGGAGGCGCCATGGAGAATGGCCGTTGCGGTCCCATCTGTGCGCAATACGAGAAGGCGGTCGGCCTGCTGGGCAAGCGCTGGACGGGCCTCATCCTGCGCGTGCTGTTGGATGGGCCCCGCCGGTTCTCCGAGCTCAGCGGCCAGATGAGCGCCATCAGTGAGCGCATCCTGTCGGAGCGGCTCAAGGAGCTCGAGAGCGAAGGCATCGTCGAGCGGCACGTCGAGCCAGGGCCTCCCGTCCGGGTCGAGTACCGGTTGACCGACAAGGGCCAGGCGCTCTGGAAGGTCATTGATGAGATTGGGAAGTGGGCCGAGCAGTGGGTGGACGTGGAGCCCTCCTCCCACCGGGGTAGACGCAAGGCCAGACCGTGATCGACAAGGTGGGCGTAGAGCCGCTCTCGCGCCTATATTGCCTCCGCCTTCGTCCCGAGTCCCTCGTTGAAAGGAGCCTTGTCATGACCCGTCGAGACCGCGCCAGGGAACCGATGACGGAGGCGGAGCTGCGTGAGGTGACGCTCGGTGCGCCAACCGAGGTCAACGGCCGGATCCTGCTCGTCGACTACGATCCGCAATGGCCTGTTCTGTTCGAGCGTGAGGCGGCGAAGATTCGTGCGGCGCTGGGTGAGCGGGCGCTCCTGGTCGAGCACGCCGGTTCGACCTCGGTGCCAGGGCTGATGGCGAAGCCCATCATCGACATCATCGTCGCCGTGGCGGATTCCGGAGATGAGCCGGCCTACGTTCCCGCGCTGGAAGCGGCTGGCTACCAGCTTCTCATTCGCGAACCGGAGTGGGAACAGCACCGCCTCCTGAAGGGGAACCCTCCCGAGGTGAACATGCATGTCTTCAGCATGGGGGCGCGTGAGATTTCCCGCATGCTGACGATGCGTGACTGGTTGCGTTCGAATGAAGCCGATCGTGAGCTCTACGCCGCCACCAAGCGGGAGCTGGCGTCCCGCACCTGGAAGTACGTGCAGAACTACGCCGATGCCAAGACGACGGTGATCGCCGAAATCATGGCGCGGGCCGAGGCGGCTCGCGCGGCTCCCGTCCGTCACCTCATGCCGTCTGCTGGACCGGGATGAAGGGAACCTCCAGGGTGAACGTGGCACCGCGCCCGATCCCCTCACTGTGCACGCTCAAGGAGCCGCCCAGCTCCTGAGCCGCCAGGGCACTGGAGTGCAATCCGAATCCGTGCCCCTCTTCTCTCGTGGTGAAGCCATATTGGAAGATGCGCGTGAGCATCTCCGGCGCGATTCCCATCCCGTTGTCGTGGATGACGATACGAAAGCGGTCGTCGGCTGCCTTCTCAAGCTTCACTGTCAGCAGCCGCTCCTCCGGTGCCACCTCATCCATGGCGTACTTGGCGTTGCTCACCAGGTTCACCAGGATCATCAGCGTCTTGTGCTTGTCCGTCATCACCGGCGGCAACGGCTCCAACTGTCTTTGCACCTTCACCTGGTGCCGTGAGAGCCCCGCCGAGTTGATCCTCAACGCGTCCTCCACCAACTCCGCCAGCGACACCTGCTCCTGCATTTTCGGCGTCCTCGCGTAGTTCTGCTGCACCTTGACGATGTCCCCGATGTGCTCGGTGTACCGTCCCACGTCGTTCAGCAGCGCCACCACCTCCGTGCGTTCCTCCAGCAGGTTGTTGCCCAGCTTGCCCAGGAAGGGCTTCAAGTGCCTTCCCTTCTCGTCCTGCGTCAGGAAGGTGGCCAGATCCTCGTTGTGCTCTTCCAGCAGGCGCGCCACCCGTCCCACGTGCTCCAGCTTCATCCCCGACACCCGCTCCTTGGCCACCTGGGCCGACGTGTAGACGCTGTTGAGCACGTTGCCCACGTTGTGCAGCACGTTGGTGGCGATCTCCGCCATGCCCGCCCGGCGCGCCGTCTGCACCAGTTGCTGGTGCACCTCCCTGAGCTCTCGCGTCCTCTCCTCCACCCGCTGCTCCAGCCCCTCGTTGGCCTGCTTCAGCGCCTCCTCTCGCCGCTGCACCTCGTCGGCCATGAGCTGGAAGGCTCCAGCCAACTGCCCCAGCTCGTCGTCGCGGGCCGTATCCAGTGCCACCTTGAAGTCACCGCTCGCCACCTTGTCCGTGGCCTTCGTCAGCGCCAGCAGCGGCCGCGTTATCTGCTGCTGCAGCACCTGGTACATGATGACCAGCTCCACCAGCAACGACAGGAGGCCCAGCAGCAGCACGTAGCGCGCCGCGAAGAAGGCTGGCTGCGACACCACATGTTCGGGCAGCACCGTGACGAAGTTCCACCCGGGTCCCCTCAGCCGCGTCACGGCGATGTGCTCGTCGTACTCCGGCAGCTCCAGGAGGGCCTGGTCGGATGGACGACTCTTCACCGTCTCGAAGATGCCGCGCAGGTGGGCCGCGTCCTCCCTCGAGCCGAGGAGCTTGTCCGCGACCTCGGGCTGATTGGCGCTGCTCAGGATGTTGTAGGCGGTGGTGGCGCCCCGCGGCTTCAGCGAGGGATGGGCGATGAGCTGCCCATCGTCGCGGAAGAGCACGTTGTAGGCTCCGGGCATGTGGTCGTTGATGGTGCGTTCCATCAACTCCTGGAGCAGGACATCGTGTCCCACCGTCGCGACATGGCGGCCGTCCACATCCACGGGGGTGACGACCGAGCTCATCCAGAGCTTGGAGACGCTCTCCAGGAAGATTCCGGTCCAGCGGGTCTCTCGCTGGGGATTGTTCTCCGGCCTGGCCAGGGCGAAGTCCTCGTAGCCAGTGAGCGGGAAGTCAGAGGGGATCTCCAGGCTCCAGGTGGGAACTGTCGGCAAGAAGCCCACGATCGCTCCCTCTGGGAAGGTGAAGTAGGTCGTCTCGAAGCGGACATGGATGGCGGGTCCGTACGAGGTGAGCACGTCGTACGCGGCCATCAACCGGGTGCGGAGCTCGTCATCGAGGACTGCCTGGCTGGAAACGGCGAGCTGCACCATGCGCGTGCCATCGAGCTTCTCGGGCCGGCAGCGGACCGTGCCATCGGGGAACCGCGTGAACAGGGCGTCGAAGCGTGCACGCACGTCCTCCTGCTGGCCCTGGAGTGCACGGATCCTCTCCACCAGTGCCTTCCTGAGGAGCGCATGGTTGTCCTCCGCCAACAGGAAGATGCCCTGCTCGCGCTGGGCACGTTCGGAGACATGCAGTTGCAACTGAACGAGTCTCTCGGTTCTCAGCGCCTGCTGTATGTGCAGGTAGCTGAAGAGCGTGGAGAGGGTGATGATGACCGCGATGCGCGCTCCCATCTTGAGGAGCGTCGAGCGGGCCAGCGGGGCGCGAGGACCGGAAGATGGATGCATGGGGGCAGGAGGTGGGTTGAACCCAGGGAGACACCTGCCGTCTCACGCGAATTTCCCCCCTGAAGAGTGCAAGGGGCCGCCTGCCCGTGAGGCCCCCCACCCTATTCGTTCAGTTCGCTTCACCAGGGGGTCTTGGGGGACCAGGCTCCCGCCGGAGTGGGAGCTCCAGGGTGGCCGTGGCGCCCTTACCGGGACCCTCACTTTCCAATGTGAGGCGCCCTCCCATCAGCTGCGCCGCCAGCGCGCTCGCGTGCAGTCCGAAACCGTGGCCGTCCTTGCGCGTGGTGAAGCCGTGCGCGAAGAGCTTCTCCCGGACACCCGCCTCGATTCCCATGCCGTTGTCCACCACCTGGATGCGCGCCTGCCCCTCCTTCGAGGTCAGCCTCACCTTCAGCTCCTTCTGCCCCTCCGGTAGCACCTCCAGCGCGTACCTCGCGTTGCTGATGAGGTTGATGAGGATCTGCAACACCCTGTGCTTGTCCACCTGCACCTTCGGCACCGCCGACACCTCCCGGATGATGGTGATGCCGTGGCGCTTGAGCGCACCCATCTGGATTCGCAGGGCGTCATCCACCAACTGCGACAGCTCGCACTCCACCTCCATGAGGGAGGTCTTCGCGTAGGTCTGCTGCACCTGCACGATGGCGCGGATGTGATCGATGTGCCGGGCCATCGTCTCCACATCCGACGTCAACTTCTCCTGCTCGCGCAACAGCTCCTCGGAGAGGCTGGCGAGGTAGTCCGGAAGCTGGCTGCCTCGCGCGTCCCGGGTGAGGAAGTCCGCGAGGTTGCTCCGGTGCTCCAGGAGCAGGGCCGAGGTCTGCTTCACCCGGCTCACGCGCGAGGCACCCACATGCCTTCGCATCATCTCGATGTTGATGACGGCACTGGTGAGGACATTGCCCACGTTGTGCAGCACGTTGGAGGCTATCTCCGTCATCCCCACCTCACGTGCCGTATCCACCAGCCGGGCCTGGGCTTCCCTCAGCTCGCGTGTCCGCTCCTCCACCCGCTGCTCCAACTCGTCGTTGGCCTGGCGCAGGGCCGCCTCCGCCCTCCGCACCTCCGCGTACAACCGTGCGTTCTCCAGGGAGATGGCGGCCTGCGAGGCGAGGTGGCACAGCAGCGAAATGCGTGCCGGACCGAAGGCGTTGGTGGCCAGCTTGTTCTCCAGGTACAGCACTCCGGAGAACACCTCCTGCCGCATGAGCGGCAGGCACAGCACGGACCGGACCTCTCCGCGGCGCAGGTACTCGTCGGACGAGAAGGGGTGCGGCTGGGAGGCGTCGTCGATGCGCACCTGCTCGTGCGTCCGCTTGACGTAGGCGATGAGCGTCCACGGCAGCTCATCGGGCGCGCCCTGTCCCGAGGCGGCCGCGATCGAGAGGGAGTCCCCACCCGGCAGCAGCAGGGCGCCACGCTGAGCCCCCGCGTTCTCGGTGGCCACCTGCATCAGGGTGCTCGCCAGCCGCTCCAGGACGATCTCCCCGGAGATGGCCTGCTGCGCCTTCACCACCGTGAGCGCGTCTATCTGGGTCGAGTCCGTACTGGTGGTCGAGTCGTCCACCGCATCTCGCGAGGGGGCCAGTCCGTTCCACAGGGCCTCCAGGTGCTGGACCTTTCCCCGGGCTCCCCATTGCTGGTACGCCGACCGGGCATCGCGAGCGAAGGCGAGGGCCACCGTCGGCGCCTGCCGCGCACGCCAGTGGTTCGCCGCGAGCTCCGCCGCCAGGCCGACGTAATGGATGAAGCCGTTCTCACGGGCCACACGGATGGCCTCTTCATACGCGCGGGTCGCTTCGTCCGCTCGCCCCTCGAGGCGGGCCCACTCCGCGAACACCATCCGTTCGGGAGCGCGGAAGGTCTCGGGACAGGTGTCGGCCCATTCGGCGAGCTGCGCGTGGTGCTGCTGGATGGCCTCGAGGGACTTCGAGCACGCCGCCAACGCCAGGGCCCGGTAGAGGTGGAAGTCCAGCATGTTGATGCTGATCTTCGTGACCCAGAGCAGCCCGCTCACCTTGTCCGCCGCTTCGAGCGCCTGCGCGTAGGCGCCGCACATGAAGCGGGACTTGAGCTTGACGATCCAATAGGTGCTGCGCAGGGCGCTCATGCGCGTGGACGTCAGGGTCGCCTCGAAGGCGCTCTCGTCGAAGCCCTCCCCGCTCAGCGTGTCGAAGGAGAGCGAGCACCCGCGCAGCTGCTGCACGTAGCGCTGGTAGATGAGGAGGACGTCCGGCGCATCCACGCTCCCAGCCCCGCGCGCGAAGTCGGCCCGTTGGACCGAGTCCCGGTAGATGTCATCCAGATCCTCCCCCATGACGATGCGGTTCAGGATGATGGACATGGCGCTGTAACAAGCCGTCAGGACGTCACCTGTCTGGACCGAATGGCGGAAGGCGTCGAGGACGACCTCCTGGGTCACGGAGAAGGGCTGGCTCCAGTAACTGATGTATTGCAGGCTGAAGAGGACATTGGGACGCCGATGGGCCAGGTTGTAACGCTCGACGAGCTCGCGAGCGAGCCTGCCCAGCGCGTAGCCCTCCCGGTAGCGTTTGAAGAACGTGCCGACCATCACCCCCAGCCAGCTGAAGCCGGTCACGCAGGACTCCGTGAAGCCGTGACGCACGGTGAGGGAGACCATCCGGCCCAGGACGATGATGAGCAGGTGGGGATGGGTGAGGTACGCTGGCGCGAAGAGCGAGGCCAGGACGCCCATCCTCTCCTTCATGTCCGGATCGGCCATAGGTGGAAGGTCGACGAGGCTCTCGATGGGGCGCTCCCCGAGCAGCGCCCAGACCTCCTCCTGGAAGGCCGCCGCCTCCTCGCGAGAGGGGTTGGCGGGAATGGGCATGCCCAGCTTCTCCAGGCACTCCAGCAAGCAGTCGCGGGCCTCCTGGAGCCGGCCTGTTCCCAGGAGGATGTCGCCCTTCAGCCGGTAGGCGGCCGCCATGTCCGCGTGGCTGCGTGCCCTGGGGAGGAGCTCCTCCACCAGGCGGCTCGCCTCGGCGGCATTGCCGCTCACGAGCTCGCACGTCGCCCACTCGAGCTTCACCTTGAAGGTCAGGGCGGCATCCGTCTCCCACGGCTCTCCCGGGATGAGAGCAAACGCCTTCGTGAAGTAGGTGATGGCGGGGCGATGCGCGATGGAGGCCATCGCCTTCATTCCCGCCTCCGCGTTCAGCCTCGCCAGGTGCTGGCGCCCCTCCGGCTCCTGGATGAGCTCCACCCCGGCGTTGAGCTGGCTCACCACGTCGAAGAGCTTCTCGCTCAGCTCCTCGGGCGGGAGGCTCGCCAGCATCGCCCGGCCGATGCGCAGGTGGATGGCCTTCCGTTCCTCCTCGGAGAGGAGGGCCTGGGCCGCCTGGTGGATGCGATCATGGAGGAAGCGGTACTGCTCCGGTCCTCCCCGCATCAACAGGCCCTCCTGGAGCGCGGGCCCGAGCGCCTGCTCCACCTCGCCCACGTCTCCCAGCTCCGAGAGGGTGCGCAACATGGACAGGGAAAAGACATTGCCCACGCACGCGGCCAGGTTGAGCAGACGCCGCACCTCCCCGGGCAGCTGGCGCAGCTTGCCCACCAGGAAGTCCACGACGTTGTCCGAGTAGCCCATGGCGCGGGCACCCTCGGCGTCCCACCTCCATCCGCCCTCGTCCGTGCGGACCAGCAGCCCATCCCGGTCCAACGCCAACATCAACTGGTTGAGGAAGAACGGGTTGCCTCCCGTCTTCTCGCGCATCAGCTCGGACAAGGGGCGCACGAGCTCCGGCCCCGCACCCGGCAGCGCATCCGCCACGAGTTGCTCCACCTGCTCCAGGCTCAGCGGCTCGAGCTGGATGTCCGTCACCTGTGCGCCCGCCTTGCGCACCGCCTCCAACATCAGCATCAGCGGATGGGAGTGGCCGACCTCGTTGTCCCGGTAGGCCCCCAGCAGCAGCACCGGAGGCGTCTCCGGGTGGGTGAGCAGGTGTTGCAGCAGTTGCAGGCTGGCCGTGTCCGCCCATTGCAGGTCATCCAGGAACACCACCAGCGGGTGCTCCGGCGTGGCGAACACGCCGAGGAACTGGCGGAACACCTGATTGAAGCGGCTGCGTGTCTCGGAAGGGGGCAGCGCCTCCACCGCGGGCTGCCTGCCCGCGATGAGCTCCAGCTGGGGGACGAGTTCCACCAGGCACTGCCCCTGGTCTCCCCAGGCCTCCAGGAGGCGCTCCCGCCACCGGGCCAGCTCCGTGTCGCTCCCCCCCAACAACTGCTGCACCAGCCCTTGAATCGCCCGTGCCAGCGTCGCGTAGGGAATGTCGCGCTGGAACTGCTCGAACCTTCCACCCAGGAAGAACCCACGCCGTTGCACCACCGGCTTGTGCAGCTCCTGCACCAGCGACGACTTGCCGATGCCCGAGTAGCCGCGCACCAGCATCAGCTCCGCCTGTCCTCCGTGGTGGACCCGCTCGAATCCCCTCAGCAGCGCGGAGACCTGGGCCTCCCGTCCATACAGCCGCTGCGGCAGGGTGAGCCGCAGGGGCACATCCCGAGCGCCCAGCGGGAACACCTCGAGCGTTCCCTGGCGCATCCGCTCGCGGCACTTCTCCAGGTCCGCCCGCAGTCCCTCGGCGCTCTGGTAGCGCTCCTCGGCCGTCTTGGCGAGCAGCTTCATCACGATGGCCGAGAGGGCGGGAGGAATGGTGGGGAGGAGCTCGTGAGGGGGGCGCGGGTGCTGGGCCATGTGCGCGTGGAACCATTCGAGCGCATCACTCCCCTGGAATGGACGGCTCCCCGTCAGCAGCTCGTAGAAGGTGACCCCCAGTGAATAGAAGTCCGTGCGGTAGTCCACCAGGCGGTTCATCCGCCCGGTCTGCTCGGGCGACATGTACGCCAGGGTTCCCTCGATGAGGGGCGCGGGGGCGGCCTCCAGGTGCTCCACCCGTTGCAGCGTGGCCCCCCCGAAGTCGACGAAGCGGGTCGTTCCCGCCGGCTCGAGGATGATGTTGGCCGGCTTGATGTCCTTGTGGATGACCCCGTGGCGATGGATGTCCGCGAGGTTCGCCGCCAGGGAGATGGCGAGCTCGAGGAAGCGCGTCACCTCCACGGGTTGGCCCACGAGCTCGGACAGGGGCTCGCCTCCCACCCTCTCCATCAGGAGCACGGGGCGCTCGTGCACCTGCTCGTGGGAATAGGGATGGACGACGCCGTTCACGTCCCGCAACCGTTGCAGGATGCCGTACTCCCGCCGGTAGCGCTCGCGCTCGCGTGGGCCCGCGGACGGGGCCGCGGGAGTCTTGATGATGACCGGCAATCCATCGGACTCACGCACCCCGTGGAAGAGCGCGTTCAAACCCGTGGCTCGGAACGTACCGAGAATCTTGTACCCTGGGATCTCAAACATCATGGCTCGAGTCTGCGTGCCGTCTTTCTCGTCAGGAGCGTACATCCGACTCCCTTCCCGGTAGAAACAACCCCCCGGCACCGCGAACTACTCGCCCGGTCCGGTCCGGACCCATGGCGTCAGGCCAGACGGTTGGCGCTCCTCACAGCTCTTGTCGTGCACCCCCTGGGTGCGCGCCTGCTTCCCCTCCGAGTGTGGTAATTTCAGCTCGCAGTCTCTCACCATGGATGACGTCTCCGCCCACTTCAACCCGCTCGCCCCCGGTCAGATCGACAATCCCTATCCGCTCTATGCGCGGCTGCGGCGTGAGCAGCCCGTCTTCTACAGTTCCACGTTCGACCTGTGGGTCGTCACCCGTTACGAGGACATCTCCGAGGTCGAGAAGGACACCGCGCGCTTCTCCTCGGTGGGAGCGCTCGATGCCAGGGCGGAGCCGCACCCCGAGGTGCGCGCTGTTCTCGCGCAGGGGTACCCTCAATTCCGCTCACTCGTCCAGAGCGACCTCCCGGACCACACCCGCGTCCGGGCCGTGTTTGGCAAGGCGTTGAGCGCCCAGCGCATCGCGGCGATGGAGCCCACCATCCGAGCGACGGCGGACGCGCTCATCGACGGCTTCCTCCGCGAGGGCAAGGCGGACCTCATCCAACAGTTCGCCTACGCGCTGCCGGGCTTCATCATCTGCGACCTGCTCGGCGTGCCGCGCTCCGACATGGAGCAGCTCAAGCGCTGGTCCGATGACAAGACGCTGCTGATGTCGGCGACCGCTCCCATCGAGCATCAGGTCCAGAGCGCGCACGGCTTCATCGCGATGGAGCGCTACTTCCAGGAGCAGCTCCACGAGCGGCGGCGCCACCCGCGCGAGGATCTGCTGACGCTCCTGGTGCCGCAGTCGTTGGGTGGTACCGCGCCCCTGAGCGAGCAGGAGGCGGTGTGCAACGCCATGGACCTGTTCGCCGCCGGCCACGAGACGACGACGGGCCTCATCGGCAACGGCCTGTGGCTGCTGTTCAATGCTCCGGAGCAATTGGCGGCCGTGCGGGAGGACCCCAGGCTTCTGCCCAACGCCCTCGAGGAGATGCTGCGCGTGGAGGCGCCCATTCGTGGCTTCTTCCGGACGGTGATGGCCGACACCTCGCTGAGTGGGGTCACCCTCCCGAAGGGCTCGCGGGCGTTCATCCTGTATGCGTCCGGCAACCGCGACGAGACGCAGTTCACCGAGCCGGACCGCTTCGACATCCGCCGCGCTGATGCGAAGAAGCACCTGGCGTTCGGCAAGGGAATCCACTTCTGCGTTGGTGCTCCGCTGGCGAAGCTGGAGGGGCGGATCGCCTTCGAGCAGTTGCTACGGCGATTGCCCGGCTTGCGGCCGCGGACGGACGAGGCCCCGGTGTTCCGGCCCTACTTCATGTTGCGCGGCTTCGAGCACCTGCCCATCGCCTGGGACGTGCCCGCATAGGCCGGTCTTGCCCTGCTCGCTCAGGGGTGGACTGACTGGGGCAGACCGCCCCGGTCCTTCGAGACGGGCAGGTAGGGCCCGTGATGGCACGAGGGCCCCATCGCCTGTTCGACCGCCGCGGTCATCAGCACCAGGATGTTCGCCAATTCCTTCATCCGAGCCGAGGCCGGCGCCTGTTCCACCTCCAGCGTCACGGCGGGGTTCTCCGGCTCACAGGACAGCCGCAACCGCCAGGGGCCCTCGGGCTGCCAGTCCATGCGCTCGCCGGGCAGCAACGTCAGTACCGCTCTCCCCGTGCCCTCGTGCCGCGCTTCGTGCAGGCTCCCCAGCTCGGGCCCTACCTCGTCGTAGCTCCTGCCAGGCTGGAACGGCCCCGCCCCACCCTCCTTGCCCGTTTTCGCGTTCGCCATGGTGAGTCAATGCAAGAAACGAGTCCTGTCAGGTTGTGTCCCCGTCGTGCGCGGGCTGGTTCTCCACGGTGACGCCAGGCGTTGAACCCAGCGTGTGCCATGGGCGTATGATGCGTGTATGCGCGCTCTCCTGTCTTGTCTCCTCCTGCTGTGCTTCCTGGCGCTGCCTGCCCGGAGCGAGACGGTCGGCTCGATTCCCCAGCCCGTGTCTGGCTCCTGGGTGGTGGACACCACCGGCACGCTCTCCTCCTCGACGCTCGCCGGGGTGAACCAGTGGGGCAGGGACGTCGACGGCCAGGGGCTCGGCCAGCTCGCCGTCGTGGTGGTGGGCACGACCGGGGGCCGCAATCCGCGCACCTTCGCCACCGAGCTCTTCAACCGGTGGGGCATCGGTCACGCCGGGCGGGACGATGGGGCGCTCCTCTTCATCGCCCTGAAGGACCGCAAGGTGGAGATCGTCCTCGGTGACGGCGTCGACAGCGCCGAGGACACGCGGCGCAGCGATGCCCTCATGTCCGGGGAGATCATCCCGGCCTTCAAGCGCGGGGACCCCGATGGGGCCGTGCTCGCGGGAGCCCGGGGGCTGAGCGAGCTGCTCGAACAGTCTCCCCTCAATACGTCCCCGCGTGGCACTTCCCCTGTTCCTCCCGCCACCCCCGAGCGCGCTTCCGTCCCCGCTCCGATCGACGTCGAGCCCTTCCACCCTCCCGAGCCCCCACGCCCTTCGCTCTCGAGACGGTTCGAGCAGGCCGTCGCGGACACGAGCCCCTGGTTCCTGGGCGGTGGGGCGGGTGGGCTCGTGATGGGATTCGTGGGCCTGCGCCGCTGGTTGCGCCGGCGCCCGCGCATCTGCGAGGGCTGCCGACAGCCGCGCCAGCTCCTCGATGAGGCCTCGGACGATGCGCACCTCGACGCCGGGCAGCGGCGCGAGGAGCACCTGGGCTCGGTGGATTACGACGCGTGGTGGTGCGTGTCCTGCGAGGACGTGCGGGTGGAGCGCTATGGCTCCTGGTTCACCGCCTACTCGAAGTGCCCCCGGTGCGCGTACAAGACGAAGTCGGAGTCGAGCACCACGCTTCGCGCGGCGACGTATGACCATGGAGGAACCGTCCGGGTCGACGTCACCTGCAAGCACTGCGGCTATCACACCCAGTTCACGCGCAGCACGCCCCCGAAGACCCGTCCCAGCTCCTCCTCCTCGGGGAGCTCCCGCGGCGGCTCCTCGGGCTTCGGTGGAGGCCGCTCCTCGGGTGGCGGTTCCAGCGGGAGCTGGTAGGCCCGGGAACGAAGCGTGGCGCGGAGGGTCGATTCAATCGACCGCCAGTAGCAGCGCCTCATCGCGGAAGCATTCGGTCAGGTGGTCGATCAACGCGCTGACGGGCGGCGGCAGGCCCCGGCGGGAGGTGAAGACGAGATGGACCGTCCCATCCGGTCCATGCCAGTCCGGGAACACCCGGACGAGCTGGCCGGACTTCAAGGCGGGCCAACAGGTATGGTCGGGGAGCAGCGCCACGCCCAACCCCGCGAGCGCCGCTTCCCTCAGCGCGCCGAAGTCTCCGCACGCCATGCGTGGCTCATGGTGGAGGGTGATCATCCGCTGCCCGGGTCCGACGAGCTCCCAGACATCCTGGCCCGCTTGTTCGGTTGCGCTCAGTGTCGGGTGTGAGGTGAGCGTCGAGGCCTCCGTCGTGTCGCCCAGGCGTTTCGCCAGGGCGGGGCTCGCGACGAGGATCCGGCGGCTCCTCGCGAGCGTGCGCAGGGTGAGCTCCGCGTCGGTGTCGAGCGTGGTGCGCACCCGGAGCGCCACGTCGATCCGCTCGTTGATGAGATCCACCCGCCGATTGGTGGCCACCACCTGCAGGTTCACCCGGGGGTAGCGCTCCATGAAGCTGGCCAGCACGCGCGCCAGGGGCTCCATCAGGCCCAGCGGGCAGCTGAACCGGACGGGCCCGTGGGGCTCGCCCCGGGTCGCGGCCGCGACCGCCTCGGCCCGCTCCACCTCCGTCATCACGTTCCGGCAGTGCTCGTAGAACGCCTGTCCCACGTCAGTGACGCGGAAGCGGCGCGAGGAGCGTTCGATCAGCCGTACCCCCAGTTGCTCCTCCAGCCGCGCCACCCGGCGGCTGAGCTTCGATTTGGGTTGCCGCAGCGCCCGGCCGGCCGGCGCGAAGCCCCCGTTCGCCACGACCTGCGTGAAGAAGAACAAGTCATTCAGGTCCCGCATCGCCGCCTCATCGTTCCATTTTCGGAACGCAGGGTGCCAGATGCGCTCTCTACCGGCCACATCGTTCCAGTCCTAGATCTCCCTTCAGCGACGAACTGATTCGCCGCGAGACATGGAGCAGAGCGATGAGCAACAGACTTCAGGGCAAGGTGGCGGTCGTGACCGGTGGGACCTCGGGGATCGGCCTGGCGGTGGCCAAGCGGTTCGCGACCGAGGGCGCGCGGGTCTTCATCACGGGCCGCCGTCAGGCCGAGCTGGATGCCGCGGTGAAGGCCATTGGCGCCAACGTCACGGGGGTCCGGAGCGACGTCTCGAACCTCGCCGACATCGATCGCCTCTATGAGGTGGTGCGGCAGACGCAGGATCGGATCGACATCCTCTTCGCCAACGCCGGCGGCGGCGAGTTCGCTCCCCTGGGGGCCATCACCGAGGAGCATTTCGACAAGACCTTCGCCATCAACGTGAAGGGCACCCTGTTCACGGTGCAGAAGGCGTTGCCCCTGCTGCGCGAGGGCGCCTCGATCATCCTCACCGGCTCGACGGCGGCGTCCAAGGCCTCTTCGGCGTTCAGCGTCTACGGCGCGACCAAGGCCGCCATCCGGAGCTTCGCCCGCAACTGGGTGCTCGACCTGAAGGACCGCCGCATCCGCGTCAATACGCTCAGCCCCGGGCCCATCAACACGCCCGGCCTGCATGGGCTCGGCAAGACCGAGCAGGAGACGCGGCAGCTCCTCGACTTCCTGGCGAGCTCCGTTCCGATGAACCGGCTGGGCGATCCCGACGAGGTCGCCAGGGCCGCGGTGTTCCTCGCCTCGGACGACAGCAGCTTCGTCAACGGCATCGAGCTCTTCGTCGACGGTGGCATGGTACAGATTTGAAGGGGGAGGGGGGCGTGGCCGATGTCCAGGCACGTGCCGTGTCACATCCCAGCCTTCCGCCCTCTGTCATGGCGGAGGACTGTCATGGCGGCGTGTCAGGAAGTGCGGCAGTGGATCACGAAGAACATCCTCGTGCCGGTGACCCGGTTCATCACCGCCGCGCGCGAGAGGTGCGAAGAGCTCAAGCAGCGGATCGAGGAAAACGTCAGCCAGCCGGTCGACAAATGGATCTCCCGGCAGGAAGAGCGCTGCCGCGAGTTGCCGTGGTGGAACCCCTTGCGGTGGTTCTGCGAGCTCGTGACGATCGTGGTGAAGGTCGTGGTGTGGGTGGTCGTCACCGTCGTGAAATGGGTCGTCACGATCGTCTGTCAGATCGTCACCGTCGTCATCGGCATCATCGTCACCCTCGTCCTGCGTGTGATCGGCTGGTTCGTCACGTTCGTGGTCTGCCTCTTCAGCGATCCGCTCGAGGCATTGAAGTCATTTCGCGATCTCTGGACGATCGTCCTCGACACCGTTGGAGAGATCTTCAACTTCGTCGATCTCCTCCTCGGCGATGTCATCGGCATCCTCACCGACGTGGAGGATTTGATCGACTCGCTCGCCAGCTCCCTCGGCTGGCTCGGGGTGATCCTCGGCATCGTCAAGGGGATCATCGGTCTCGTGCGCGACCTCGTGTCGGTCATCCGCGATGCCATCCACTCGCTCGGGGACATCGTCCTCGGAGTGCTCGGCGGCAACCTCTGCCGTCTGCTGCGCGGCCTGACGGATCTCGGGACGGCCATCGGCCGCGCCCTGCTCGACACCGGCTTCGTCGTCTTCTTCCCCGTGCGCCTGATCGGCGCGGCGGTCGGTGGCGTGCGAGACAGCGTGAACCAGCACCAGCTCGAGGAGGTCATCCGCTCCGCCATCGCCCGGTCCTTCGGCGCGGGCAGCGAGCGGGAGCAGCGAGCGCTCGACGAGATTGGCATCAACGCCCGCCCGATGGGCCTCGCCTTCCGTGCCGACGCGCGCCGGATGTTCCTCAGCTCCAATGACCGCGAGCTGGACTTGAAGGACCTGCACGACCGGGGCGTCATCAATCTCCACGCGCTCGCCGGTCATCTCTCGGACTGCGAGCGTGTGATCAACCAGCCGGAGGGCGAGGTGGTCTACGCAGGCACCACCCTGAACGTCTCCTACGCCGACCTCGAGACCTTCCTGCGTGAGGGGCCCGGCTCGGTCCCGGAGTTCCACGTCTTCGCCATCACGCGTGCGAAGTTCCGCACCCACCTCGAGACCGCGAATCGCAAGGCGGCCGCGCTCGGCGTGCGGCTCGGCTTCCCCGTGATCGGCGACATCCAGGCAACCCTGCCGCAGCACGTTCCGCTCGACGCCAGCGATCAGACCCCTCCAGGGGACGCGGTCCAGCAGGCCCTCTTCCAGCTCATGGGACGCACGGGGGTGAACGACGACCTCTCCCTCGTCCCGTCCATCAGTCACTTCCACTACGTCCCCAGGACGGACGGCAATGAGCTGTTCGGCCTCGCCTCGTGGTTCCGGCCCTCGAGCAGGGATGCACGGATGAGCGGTGTCACGTACCGCAACCGCACGCCCGACTGGGGCTTCCGCTTCGTCCTCGTGCACGAGCTCGGCCACTACTGGGGGCTCGACCACGAGGATCGCAACGGCAACGACCGTAGCCTCGACCAGATCATGTACGCGCCGTCGACCGGCGTGGGTCTCGATGCGGCGGCGGTCCTCGAATACCTCCTGCTCAGCGGCGAGCCGCGCTTCACGCTCGACGATGCGCGCTCGGCGTGGGACTGGATCACGGGGGACGGTGCGGCCTCGCTGCTGCCGTGAATGACGATGCGGCGAATCATCCGATCGGCGGTGGAGCTGAGGGCGCTGAAGAATCCGACGGGGCGGCGAGGCATCTCGCGCATCGTCCTCGAGCTGGGGCGTGAGGACGATGCCGTGCGCGCGGCCGAGCGCGCGATCAACCGCGGGCTTCACGCCTGCGGCTGCGAGACCGGCTCGGCGTTCGTCTTCGCTGGCGTGGTCTTCACCGTGCTGCGATTCGTGTCCGGTTCGCGGCCGTCACCATGGGGGGTCGTGGCACTCCTCGCGACACTCGCGGTGACGGGAAAGTTGATCGGCCTGGCCTTCGCGGAGTGGAGGCTGCGCGCGGCGATCGACAGGCTGTCGGCCCTGGAGCCGGCGTGAAACAGGGGCGTGGCCGTCCTGGCCACGCCCCCGGGGTGCTACGCCGCGGCTAGCGGTAGTCCCACTTCTGGTTCGAACCGCCGTGGCAGTCGTAGATGCTCAGCTTCGCGCCGTCGTTGGCGTTGTAGCCCTCGATGTCCACGCACTTGTTGGCCAGGTAGCTCACCAGGTCTCCCGCGGCGCTCAGCACGAAGTCCTGGGCGCGGTTGCCGTTGCAGTTGGCGATCTGGATGCGCGTGCCGTTGGCCGTCGAGGCCCCGGACACGTCCAGGCACTTGCCGCCAATCGTCAGCCGGGCGCCGTCCCAGGTGAACTTCTGGGCGTTGGTGCCATTGCACGTCCACATCTGCACCTGCACGCCGTCGGAGAAGTTGCCGTTGGGCACGTCGATGCACTTGCCGTTCATCCGCGAGACGAACGACTTGCCGCCACCGCCACCGCCGCTCGTGACCAGCGACAGGCCATAGGCGCTCAGGATGGGATTGATGGGCTGGAAGAACGTCTGGGGAGGATTGCCATTGGAGCAGCCGCCCGCGATGCCCGACGTCACGCCCTGCGCCTGATTGCCCGAGAGCACCGAGCCACCCGAGTCACCGGGGTCCGCGCACGCGTCCGTCTTGGACAGGCCATACACGGGGCCGTTGGAGTAGTTGACCGTGACGTTCGTGGCCTGCAGCGTTCCGCACCGCCAGCCCGTCGTGGTGCCCGAGCGGCAGATGGACGCGCCGATGCCGGCCGCGTTGGAGCCGTGAACGAGGACGTTCGCGTTGTTGTAGTTGTACACCCACGGCTGCGTCGCCCACGAGCCGTTGGTCGCCACCCATCCGTAGTCAGCTCCGGGGAAGACCGACCCCCGGATGGTGCCCATGGACTGCCAGTTGTGGCCGAGCGTGGGCGTGCCCGCCCCTCCGCAGTGTCCCGCGGTGACGAAGCCGCCGTTCACCGAGAAGCCCACCGAGCAGACTCCGTAGGAGCCACCCGCCCCCGTGCCGAAGTAGTAGATGTCTCCACCGCGAATGTCGTACGCCGGGCGTGGCGCCTGCGTGGAGTGCTCCACGCGGATGACCCCCTCCTTCACGCCGCTGCTCAGCGCGGCGAACGACTGGGCGCGCGAGGCCGCCAGGCTCGTGCCCGCCTCGGCCTGCACGACCACGCTGTTGGTGGCCACGTCCACGTACCAGGAATGCACCGAGGCCGGCGCGTTGTGGGCGTTGCGGTCCAGCTCCGCCACCACCTGGTCCAGCTTCGCCTTGCTGTGCTTGACGAGCCGCGGCTCCGCTCCGGCCCGGCGCACGCGCTCGGCGCTCGCCTCATCCGTGACTCCGACGATGAGCTGCGTGCCGTCCTTGTTCAGCCAGGCTCCTCCAAAGCGCTCTCCCAGCTGCGCCCTCAGGTCCTTCTCCATGGCCGGTGCCTTCGCCTCGAACACCAGCCGGCGCCGCAGTTGCTCCTCGTCGATGTTCAGGTCCCGACGCATCGCGGTGAGCAGCTCCGGTGACACGTCCAGCGCGGCTTCGGCCTCGGCCGCGGCGGCCGGCAGCCCTTGCAGGGTCGCCAGACCGGCGAACAGCGTTGTCACGGTGGTGAGCGCGTTGTGCTTCCGATTCTTCATGGCGGGTTCTCGGGATAGGGGGGGTCTCGGGCGCGATGGTGCCGTTCGCTCCCAAGCCCTCTCCTAGAGAGCGCTGGGGCCGAAATAGGGTCAACCCGAGGACCGAAATACCCTCACCCCGTCCCTCTCCCGAAGGGAGAGGGGGTGGTGCTCAGCACCGGGGCAGGTTCGCGTCCGGTGGGCAGCTCCACTCCGCTTGGCAACACTCGCCCCCCTCTCGACCACAGGGCAGCTGGCAGGTCTCCACCCAGTCACAAGGGTGGCGCTCGGAGGTCGCTCTCGAGGGCTCCTCCTCCCTCAGCTCCGGGGCCGCGCAGTCCCTCACTCCCGGCTCGCACGTCACCACCGGAGGGGACCAAAGCGTCGACATCGCTACTCCCGCCGGTGCTCCCGTGAGCAGACCCGCGGCCAGACAGATCATCGCAGTCTTCACGACCACACCCCCGTGCTGATCGCGCACCTGTTCCCACCACCTCCGTCCCGTGGCTCGACCCACGGTCCGGGGCGTCACAACGCGTCCGCTGTCGCTATCAACGCGGGCCACCCGGTCCTATTGCGGGGTGACTTCGGTGGCGCCGCGGTGCTGTCTCTTATGTGCCCACGACACCCCGCGTTGCAAAGTGGGTTGAACGGGGAATTCGCGACTTCGTCGTTCGACAGGCGGAGCCGCTGTCCGGCCCGTGGCATTTGCCTGGCGGCTCTTGTGGGAGCGTGTGGGCAGGCGCCGCATCGGCTCGTAGCGGCACCGGAGGCCGCCGGCTCTACACGTGCTGCTCCATCGCGAGGGCGCCCAGGCTCTCCAGCGCCCGCCGCTCGAACGTGCGCGCCCCCTGCTGACGCGCCGTCTGGAGGGCCCGGAGGAAACATTCGTGGGCCTCCGGCTCATGGCCCAGTGCTCGCAGGGCCTCGCCTCGCAGCCGGTGCAGCTCGGCCTCGTAGAATCGCTGGCCCCCCGTTTCGAGCTGCCTCAGCGCCGTGGTGCTCATCGCCAGGGCCTCGTGGGGTTGCCCCAGCTTCAGGTGCAGCCCCGCCATCAGGCCGAACTCCATGTGGAGCTTGTTGGTCTTGGAACCCGGGGCGTCCCAACCCGCGAGGGACTCGCGGATGGACCGCAACCCCTCCCGGGCATGACCCTGCTCTCCCCAGGCCCAGCCCCGGATGAGCGTGGCCCAGGACTGGTAGCCCCGGAACCCGTGCTCACGCGCGAGCGTGAGGGCCTCATTGGACCAGGCCAGGGCACGCCGCACGTCCCCGCGCAGCTGGCAGGCCTCGGAGATGTACGTCAGCACGCTGGCGGACGTGTGCGCGTGGCCGATGCGTCCCGCCAGCTCCAGCGCCTCCTGGCTGGCGCGGAGGGACTCCTCATCGTGTCCGAGCACCGCGTGCGCCATGGCCGCGACGGCCTGCCCCGTGGCGCACGGGTCTATCCACTGCCGCTCTGCCATGGCCCGCTGCTCCTCGGGTGAGAAGGCCGAGCACGCCGGCATCCGCGCCAGCTGCTCCAGCGAGGCGGCCATGTCGCCCCAGGCGAAGAAGTCCGCCGCCATCATGCGGTGTCCCAGGGTGAGCAGCTCCCGGTCCTCGTGGCGCTCGCCCAGCGTCACGAGCATCGTGGCCAGCTCGTGCGCGCGCGCGTACTCCGTCCGGGAGAAGAAGTAGGAGAAGAGCCCGAAGTACGACAGCCGCAGCCGGGGCAGCGCCTTGCCTACCCGGGGGAGGAGCGCGAGTGCCTGGGTGTACGTCCGCTCCACCTCCGGCGAGTAGTAGCCATGCACCTGGGCCAGGGGCACGCCCAGGAGGATGAGCAGCCGCAGCTCCTCCTGGAGTCGCCGAGGGGTGTCGGGCAGCAGGGGCAGCAGCCGCAGCGCCTGCTGGAAGTGGCTCGCCGCCTCCTGGTTGGGTGAGCGCAGGCTGGCGCGCTCCCCGGCCCGCGTCCAGTACGCAATGGCCTGGGCGTACTCGCCGGCCTCGGTGTGGTGGTAGGCGAGCAGCTCCGGTTGCGTCTCCACCACCTCGGGGGATTGCTCCACCAGGGCCCGGGTGATGCGTTGGTGGAGCCGCCGGCGCGCGCCACGGGGCAGGGACTCCCTGGCCGCGTCCTGGAGGAGGGCATGACGGAACTGATAGCCGGGTCCGGTGTCATCGTCCCGCGGTTGCAGCAGCCCGGCGGCCACCAATGCCTCCAGGTCGCGTCGCAGCGTGAGCGGGTCCCTGCGCGTCAGCGTGGTCAGCAGCTCCACGGAGAAGCCGCGCCCGAGCGCCGCGCAGGACCAGGCCAGTGCCTTCTGCCGGGAAGGCAGCAGGTCCAGCCTCGCCCTCAGCAGTGCGTCGAGGGTGATGGGGACGGAGTCGGGCGTCCCCTGCTCCAGCACCATGCGCGTCATCTCCTCCACGAAGAGGGGGATGCCGTCCGTCCGGGCCACGAGCTGCTGGACCAGCTCCGGGGACAGCTCCTGGCCGTGAGCGGACTCGCGCACCAGGGTGGCGGTGAGCCCGGGAGGCAGACGCTCCAGTGTGAGCCGGTGCACCCACGGGCGCGCGGGCCAGGAGGAATGGAAGTCGGGCCGGGCGCTGAGGACGAGCAGGACGCGCTCCCGCTCCAGGTGCTCCAGGAGGTAGCCGAGCAGCCTCAGCGTGGAGGGGTCCACCCAGTGCAGGTCCTCCACCACGCCGAGCACCGGATTCTCACGGGCCACGTGGGACAGCAGCGCCGCCACGGCCTCGAAGGTGCGCTCCTCGCGAAGCTCCGGCGAGAGTTGGAGCGGGGGGGCCCCCGTGGGGTCGGGCAGGGAGAGGAGCTGGGCCAGGTGCGAGGTCTGCTCCGGCGACAGCCCCAGCGTGCCCGGTGTCATCTCGCCTCGTGGGAGGTGGCGCCGCAACAGCTCGATGAGCGGGTGGAAGGGGCTGGTGCTCGCTCGGGGCCAGCACTGGCATTGGAAGTGGATGCACGGCTCCTGGCGGATGCGCTCGCGTGCCTCCTGGATGAGGCGGGACTTGCCGAGACCCGCCTCGCCCATGACGAGCACGGCGGCTCCCCGCCCGCCGCGGGCCTCGTTCCAGGACGCGAGGAGCCGCCGCAGCTCGTCCTCCCGCCCCACCAGTGGCGTGAGGCCACCCGCGGCGAGCGTCCGCTCGAACCGGAACGTCGCCGGCGGCTCGCGCAGCACCCGGTGCAGGCCCAGGCGCCGCGTCCCCGCGAGTCCCTGGTAGTCGCGGGCTCCGAGCGCCTCGGCCTCGAACGTCCCGCGCACCAGCGACCAGGTGGAGTCGCTGACGAGCACGGTGTGGGGCTCGGCCAGGCCCGCCAGCCAGGTGGCCACCTTCGGGGCCTCGCCCTGCACGCCGTGCCCGCCCACCGTCACCCGGCCCGTGTGGATGCCCACCTTCACGGCCAGCGCGTCCCGAGCCAGGGCGAGCCCCACCTGGACCGCGCTCCGTGGGTCCTCCTCGCGCGCCACCGGATGGCCGAAGCAGGCCAACACCTCGTCACCGAGGTACAGGGCGATGGTGCCCCCCCGCTGCTGGACGAGCTCCGTGCAGCGCTGGTGGAAGGCTTCCTCCAACTCGCCGACGTCCTCGGCGTCCAGTGCCTCCTCCAACCCGGCACCGGTGAGCCGGCAGGACACCAGCGTCACCTGCCGGCGCTCGGGAGGCGCGGGGCGCGGCGCCTGTCCCTGGAAGCCCCACCGCTCCGCCAGCTCACGCAGCTCCTCAGCGAGCTCCCGTGCCGTCTGGTAGCGCTGCTCGGGCGCCTTGGCCAGCAGCGTGGACACCAGTGGCTCCAGCTCCCGGGGCAGCTCCGGCCGGCGCTCTCGCACGGAGGGCACGGGCTCGCCGGAGAGCACCCGCTCGCGCAGCTCCCTCAGGTTGCTACTCGGGTAGGGGGGCGCTCCGGTGAGCATCTCGTACAGCACGATGCCCGCGGCCCAGAGGTCGGTCCGCTCATCCTGCTGTCCTCCCCGCCATTGCTCCGGCGCCATATAGGGCGGCGTGCCGGCGTTGGGCAGCTCCAATCCGGGCGTGTCCCGCTCCGCCAGCAGCCACGCCAGGCCGAAGTCGAGCAGCTTCACCTCGCCCTGCCGGGTGACGAAGACGTTGCCCGGTTTGAGATCCCGGTGGATGACGTGGTGCTCGTGGGCGTGCGCGAGCCCGGCGGCGATGCCAGCCAGCAGCTCCAGGGCGCGCCGGGGCTCCAGCCGCTGCTCGCGCCGCAGCACCGCCGAGAGCGACTCGCCTTCCAGGCACTCCATGACGAGGAAGGGGACACGCGGTTCCCAGGCGGCCTGGCGCCACTCGGAGGCGTCGAAGAGGCGGACGATGTTGGCGTGGGCGAGCTGCGCGACGGCCCGCGCTTCCTGCCTCAGCAGGGAGATCAGCTGCTCCTCATCATCCGAAGGCGCGCGGGGGAGCAGGAACTTGAGCGCCACCTCGCGCCTCAGCTGGGAGTCCCAGGCGCGGAAGACCTGGCCCATGCCCCCTCCGCCCAAGGACTCGAGCACCTGGAACCGGCGGCCGTCCTGGCCTCCCAACCACTGCCCGGACACCGGCGTGCGAAGCAGGGCGGGCCCCCGGGTGACCGCCCGCATCAGGTCGTCGCCGAAGTCCGAGTCCTCGAACCCGGAGCCCGTGGACCCGCTCTCACCCTCGCGACCGGTATTCCCAGACATGGCAGCCCCCGACTTCAAGCTAGGGACCGCCAGAGTCCTGGGGCAACGCTCACAACTGCGACAGGAGCCTGTCCAGGTCGTCCGGCCGCACTGGCTTCACCAGGTGCAGGTCGAAGCCCGCCTCGCGCGCCCGGGTCTGGTCCTCCGTCCCGCCGTAGCCGGTGAGCGCCACCAGCCGGATGGTCCGGCCCATCTTCGCCCGCAGCTCCTCCGCCACCCGGTAGCCGTCCAGCCCCGGCAGGCCGATGTCCACCAGCGCCAGCTCCGGCGTGCGCTGCACCGCCAGCTCCAACCCGCGCAGCCCGTCCGCCGCCACCTCCACCCGGTGGCCCCACGTCTCCAACAGGTCCTGCAGCGCCTGCCGCGCGTCCGCGTTGTCCTCCACCAGCAGGATGTGCCGGCGGCGCTTCACCAGGTCCGGCAGCACCACGTCCCGCGGCTCCACCGACGCCTCCGGCAGCAGCGGCAGCCACACGGAGAACTCGCTGCCCTTGCCCGGGCCCTCGCTGTGCGCCTCCACCTGGCCTTCGTGCAGCTCCACCAGGCTGCGCACCAGCGTCAGGCCAATGCCCAGGCCCCCGCGCGTGCGCTCCAGCGACTCATCCGCCTGCGCGAACAGGTCGAACACCGAGGGCAGGACGTCCGGGTGGATGCCGATGCCCGTGTCCTTCACCCGCACCACCGCTCCCGCGAGCCCGTTGCGCGCCACCGGCTCCACCCGCACCTGGATGGCGCCGCCCGCGTCCGTGTACTTCGTCGCGTTGTCCAGCAGGTTGGTGAAGACCTGCTCCAGCCGCGTCGTGTCCGCCTCCATCCACAGCGGCACCGACGGCAGGGACGACTCCAGTGTCAGCTTGCGGTTGTCGGCCAGGGGGCGGAACACCGTCAGCACCTGCTCCAGCACGCCCCGCAGGTCCAACCGGGCCCTGCGCAGCTCCACCTTGCCGCGCGTCATCCGGCTCACGTCCAGCAGGTCATCCACCAGCCGCGCCAGGTGGTTCGTCTGGCGCTGGATGATGGAGATCATCCGCTCCTCCTTGGCGTCCACCGGCGGGCGGCGATCCAGGATGCCCACGGCGGTGGTGATGGCGGCCAGGGGGTTGCGCAACTCGTGGGCGAGCATGGCCAGGAACAGGTCCTTGCGCCGGTCCGCCTCCTCGAGGGACTCGGTGCGCCGGCGCAGTTGCTGCTCCGCGCGCCGCATGCGCAACAGCGAGCGCACCGTGGCGATGAGCTCCTCGCCCTCGAAGGGCTCGGTGAGGTAGGCGTCCGCGCCGCCCTCCAACCCGCGCACCTTCTTGTCCGGCGTCACGTAGGTGGCCGAGGTGTGCATCACCGCGATGGAGGCCGTCTCCGGGTTGGCCCTCAGCCGCTTGCACACCTCGTAGCCGCTGATGTCCGGCAGCTTCACGTCCAGCACCACCACGTCCGGGCGCACCTCCACCGCCAGCCGCAGCGCCTCCTGTCCCGTGGCCGCCTCCACCACCTGGTAGCCCGCCATCTTCAGCGTGCGCGTGGACAGGTAGCGGGTCGCATCGTCGTCGTTGACGTTGAGAATGGTCGCGGAAACGGTCATGTCAGCCACGGCGGCCCTCTCCCTGATTGGTGCCCAGGCCCGTCTTGTGCAAGGCGTCCCGGATCCGGCTGATGGCGACCTCGCGACTCAGGGTGTGCTTGGCCAGGATGGTTGCCGTCTCCTTCGCCAGGCGCTGCCGCTCCTCCTCCCGCAGCTGTCGCGAGGTGTGGAGGATGACGGGGATGTCGCGCGTGTGCGGGTCCGCCTTCAGGTCGTCCAGCACGTCGAAGGCCGTCATGTCCGGGAGCACGAAGTCCAGGAAGATGAGGTCCGGCTTCTGCTCCCGCGCCAGCCGGATGCCCTCGGGCCCGGTGGAGGCCTCGGTCAGCATGTAGGGCGTGTCCTTGAGCAGCTGCCGGAGCAGGTAGCGGTGCACGTCGTCGTCGTCGATGATGAGCAGCTTGTGCACGGGACCCGTGCGCGCCATGGCCGCCAGCTTGCGCAGCAGCTGCTCCTCGCCCACGGGCTTGAGCCAGAACTCATCGGCGCCCAGCGCGCGCGCCTTGTGCTCGCGGTCCATGAGCGTCACCACCAGGGTGGGGATGTCGCGCGTGAGCTCGTTGCCCTTGAGCTCGGAGAGGAAGCCCCAGCTCGTCTCTCCCTCCAGCATGACGTCCATGACGATGGCGGCCGGACGCACCTTCTGGAGCGTGCGCCGCGCCTCGTCCACCGTGCGCACCGGCAGCACCTGGAAGCCCGAGCGCTCCAGGTACTTCTCGTAGAGGAAGAGCGTCTGCCGGTCGTCCTCCAGCACCAGCACCGGCGCGCGGCCGGGCTCCAGGTGCTGGCTGCGCTCGGCCAGGCTCACCATCGCCTCCACCTCCGGATGCACCCGGGGGATGAGGAGCGTGAAGGTGGAGCCCCGGCCCGGCGTGCTGTGCACCGTGAGGCTGCCGCCGAGGAACTCCGCCAGCCGCCGCGACAGCGCCAGCCCCAGGCCCGTGCCCTTCACCTTCTTCTGCAGCGGGCTCTCCACCTGGGTGAACTCCTCGAAGATGCGCTCGTGGTGCTCCGGCGAGATGCCGATGCCCGTGTCGCGCACCTGGAAGCACACCCGATCGTCCGGTGCCAGCTCGGCCGAGACGGTGACGTGCCCCGCCTCCGTGAACTTCAGCGCGTTGGACACCAGGTTGCGCAGCACCTGGCTCACCTTGGCCTCGTCCGTCTCCAGCAGGAGGTCTCCCGGCGGATCCTCGAAGCGCAGCTCCACCGACGAGTCCACCGGCACCAGCGGCCTCATCATCCCGCGCAGCGCGCCCAGGAAGTCCGCGGCGCTGAAGCGCAGGGGCCGCAGCGTCGCCTTGCCGGACTCCATCTTCGACAGGTCCAACAGGTCGTTCACCAGCTCGAAGAGGGCCTCGCCCGAGGTGCGGATGAACTGCACCTGCTTCTGCTGCTCGAGGGTGAGGGTGCCGTTGGCGGGGTTGAGCAGCAACCGCGCCAGGCCGAGGATGGAGTGCAGCGGGGTGCGGAACTCGTGGCTCACGTTGGCCACCACGCGGCTCTTGAGCTCCGCGGCGCGCACCAGGCTCTCCGTCTTCTCGTCCAACTCGGCGTGCAGCGTGCGCACGCCGCGGTTGGACTCCTCCAGGTCCCGGTTGAGCAGGGTCAGCTCGTCCGCGCGCCGCTTGAGCTCGCGCTGCTGGCGCTCCGTCTCGCGGTGCAGCGCCGCCAGCTCGCTCATCGCCTCGCTCACCTGCGAGAGCGACGCGGCGTAGTCCTCCGCCACCAGGCTGCCCACCAGCGCCGAGCCGCCCTCGTGTGGGGCGCCCCGGAAGGCGAAGGTGCGCGGCATGCCCCCCACGCAAAGGATGACCTCCCAGCCCTCCACCCGCTCGTCGCGGGCCAGGGTGATGAGCCGGTCCACCTTGTCCTCGGTGCCTTGGGCCGCCAGCTTGCGCAGGGGCTGGCCCGGGCTGTACTCCAGCAGCCGCACCGCCCGGTCGTCCCCCCAGGTGATGACACCGGAGGCGTCGCACACCAGCGCCACCTCGCGGCTCAAGAAGTGCCACAAGGGCGCGGGTATGGACGTCGTCATGACTGCTCCTTTGCCAGGGCGGTGAGCCCGTTGGCCACCACCCCCTGGACCTCCTCTCGCAGGGAGGGCTCATGGGACAGCGCCACTTCCAGCGTCTCCAACAACGTGCGGTAGTCACAGGGCAGGCCCCGCTGGGGCCAGAAGCCCGCGTACCACCGCGCGTGCTCCACGAAGAGCCCGGGCCGCTTCATCCCGAGCGCGTCCATGAGGTAGGCCCATTGCAGCTCCACCTCGTCGTGCAGGCGCGCCTCCTGCTCGCGCGTCCCGGGCACCCGCCGGGCCAGCACGTCCATCGTGCACCACACCAGTCTCGGCAGGGCCTCGTGCACGGCGCGGGCCGGGCCCTCGGGCCACGCCAGCGCCGCGATGGCCGCGCGCATGTACTCCAGCGCCTGGGGCGGCTCGGTGAGCCCCTCGCGGCTCAGCGCGTTGCGCAGCCCCTGGAAGTGCTGGGCGATGTGGCGCGAGCTCATGCCGCGAGGCACCAGCAGCCCCTGCAGCCAGCGCGCGTAGCGCTCCATCACCCCCGGGTCCTGGGCGTCCAGCGCCTGCACCAGGTAGCGCACGTGGAAGAGCGCGTCCTCGCCGCCGAAACGGCGCGCCCGCTCCTCGCCATACCGCGCGAACCAGAAGGGGTCCTCGTAGAGCCCCGACACGGATGCCTCGGCGAGCCGCTGGGCTCGTGCCTCCACCTGCCGGGCGAGTGACTGCATTGTCTAGACCTCGAACATCCTGCAGGCCGACGCGACCAGCTCGCGCGCGTCCTTGCCGAAGAAGGGGACTCCCAATTCCGCCTCCAGCCCGGGGACCCAGGAGAAGGCCAATCCCCCTACGGCCAGTGGCAACAACGGCGCTACCTCGCGCACCGCCGCCACCGCCTGACGCAAGGCCGGGATGTGGTACGTCATGGTGACCGAGAGCGCCAGCAAATCGGGTTTCTGCGCACGCACCTCGCGCACCAGATGTTCCGTGGGGACATTCGCCCCCAGGAAGCGTACGTCGAAGCCCGCCATCTCCAGGAAGTCGCTCGCCACGCGGGCGCCCAGCTCGTGCAGCTCTCCCTCCACGCAGGAGATCATCACCGTGCGCCCGTTGGATGGATCTCTCGGCAGGTGTCGGTAGAGGTGAGACAGGGCGAGCTGGGAGATGGCGGTGGCCAGGTGCTCCTGGGCCACCGAGATGTGGTTCTCCTGCCAGAGCCGGCCGATCTCCCGCTGGGCCTCCTGGATGATCTCCAGGTGCAGGGTGGGCAGGGGGATACCCCGCAGGATGCCCTCATCCACCAGCAGGCGGAGCGCCTCGCGGCGGTTTCCCTTGAGCTGGGCGGAAAGGTAGGACTCCCGGAGCGCGGAGATGGTGTCGTGAATCACGGGTGGGGGCGCGGAGATGAGAGGCGAGCGCGGCAAGGTACTCGGGTCCATGGACTCCTGAGTAGTGCCTTCCAGTCGACGGCTCATGGGAAGTGAACAAAGCCACACAGAGGTGGGCGAGGGGGGCTGCTCGCTCGCTTGTAGTCCAGCCAGGAAGACCTGGGCGATCACGACAAGAGGGGTAACAGACAGGCGCGGGACCGGTGTTCCCTCCCTTCAGGAGGCTACATGAGTCCCCCCACTCGTACCCCCGACTGGCTTCTCGAGAGAATCGTCCTGGGTGAGCTGCCGCCCGAGGAGCTCGCCCTGGCCCGCGCCCGGCTCCTTCTGGAGCCGGAGGGGGCCGCCCGGCTCGCCGCGCTCCTGGTGGATGGCGAGAACACGCTGGCCCGGTACGCACCCGCGGAGGTGGCCCTGCGGGTCGTCTCCCGGGCCCGCGTCCAACGTCTTCGGCGTGGGCCTCCGGCGCTCGCGGCCGCGGCCCGCGTCTCCCTCGTCTGGCCGTCAGCGTCCGCCCCGGTGGGCGAGGAGGCCTCCCGGGAGGTGGCGTGGGTGAAGGGCCGGGCGCTTCTTCCTCGTCACCGCCGAGGCCCTCTTCACGGTGGAGGAGGTGTTCGCCGCGGACCGCTCCGCTGTCCCCGCCTTCACGCTATACCCAGGGCTCCTTCACGCCGGAGCGTGCGGCTCGGCGCGGGGAATCGAGGGAACCGTAGGTCATGCGCGTCTGCACGCTGCTCGGAATACTGGGAGGGCTGTTCCTCGTCGGGTGGGTTGCCCTGGCCGTCTTCTTCTGGCGCAGGGAGAAGGAGGCCAGCCGGCGTCACAAGGAACAGCTGCGCCTGGTGGGCACCGAGGAGCTCTTCTCCCGCGCCTGGAACTGGGGCTCCTTCAACCGTCACGCGGACATTCCCTCCGTGAAGGAGTTCCGCACCCTGCTCGAGCAGCACCGCTATGGGGAGATGCTCGAGGGCTGGCGCGCGCTGACCTCCTCCTTGTTCGCCTTGGAGGAGCATGTCTCGTCCGCCAGTCCCCTCATCTATGACAGCGATTCCTTCCGTGTCCTGCGCGACTACGTGGAGGTGCTTCACGAGCGCCAGCAGCACGGGGCATGACCTCGGGTAGACCCTCACCCCGGCCCTCTCCCAGAGGGAGAGGGGGTCACACGAGGGGCGGCGGCATCGGGGCCGCGGGCAGCATCAGCGTCACGGTCGTTCCCACCCCTTCTTCGCTCTGCAGGGTGATGGTGCCGCCGTGGTCCTCGATGACGCGATGGCACACCGCCAGCGACAGGCCCTTGCCGCTCCATTGCTGCTTGGTGGTGAAGAAGGGATTGAAGATGCGCTCCAGGTGCTCGCGGGGAATTCCCCGGCCCGTGTCCCTCAGCTCCACCTGCACCATCTGCTCGGCCGCCCTCTGTGTGACGAGCGTGAGCTCGCGCTCCGGTCTGTCCTTCAGCGCATTGAGGGCATTGCCCAGCAGCCGGCCGAAGACGTCACTCAGCGCCTGCTGGTCTCCGAGCACCCTCACCTCCCCGGGAGCGAACCGACACGTCACCCGCACGCCCGCCGCCGACAGGTCCGCCCCTCGCCCATCCAGCACGCGTTGCAGCATCTTGTGCAGGTCCAACGGCGTGCGTCCGAAGTGCTGCCGCTCCACCAGCAATTGCAGCTCGCGGACGATGTTGGCGATGCGCTGGGCCTGCTGCAGGACGGCGGAGAGCATCCTCCGCGAGGGGTCCTCCTCCGGCAGGTCCATCAACAGCAGTTGCACGTTGCCCAGGATGGCGGCGAGCGGGTTGTTCATCTCGTGGGCCATGCCGGCCGCCAGGTCTCCCATGGCCGCCAGGCGCTGGCTGCGCGAGAGCTGTGCCTGTGTCTTCTGCAGCTCCCGGGTGCGCTCCTCCACCTGGCTCTGCAGTTGTGCGTTGAAGCCCAGCAGCTCGCGGTGCGCCACCTCCAGCGCCTGGCTCATGTCATTGAAGGTGCGGGCGAGGTCTCCCAGCTCGTCCCGGCGCGGCAGGGAGATGCGGTGGCCGAGGTTGCCCCGGGCGAGCTCCCGCGCGCCCCCGGCCAGCCGGGCGATGGGGCGTGCCATGGCCCGCGCCAGCAGCGGGGCCAGCACCAGCACGCCCACCAGCGTCAGCCCGAGCACCCCGAAGGTGTTCCGGGCCAGTGCATCCAACGGCGCGAGCGCCGCTTCTCGCGGACGGGCCACCACCGCCACCCAGTCCAGCCCGGGCACCGGGCTGTAGGCCGCCATCCACGTGCGGCCCTCCTCCTCGTACCCGGCCTGCCCCGTCCCTTGCGCGCCCGGTGCTCCCGGCAGCCTCGTGGCGAACTCCTCGCGGCGGCGCTCTCGCTCCGGGTCTCCGCTCAGCAGCAGCCGGCCCCCTCCATCCAGCAGGAAGACGCGCTCGCTCCCGTCCCCGCTGGCGGCCAGCCGCTGGGAGAGCTCCTCCAGTCCCAGCTCGGCGGCCAGTCCTCCCGGGCCTCCCCTGGGTCCGAGCGCCACCACCACCACCGCGGGCCGCTGGCGCACGGCGGTGAGGTAGGGCGCGGAGATGGCGTACGCGCGCCCCGGGGGCACCTGGGAGAGCAGCTCCGCGGCCCGGCGCCGGAAGTCCTCCACCTCCCCGGCGGCCACGGTGTCATGGCGGCGGAACTGCGGCTCCTGCCGCGCGAAGGCCTCCGGGTCGTCCACGAAGACGGAGGCCGTCATCCTCCCCTGCCCATCGAAGAGTCCCACCAGGGAGATGCGGTCGCGCCGCAGGAAGACGCGGGCGAGGAACTCCTGGGCCTGGGCGGGCCCGAGCGCCTCCGGGTCCAGGTGCAGCAGGGCGCCACCCAGCTCCGTGGCGAGCGAGAGGACATAGGTGGAGGCGTGCTCGGCCTCGGCGCGCGCGCTGCGCCGGTACTGCTCGGCGACGGCGTCCCCGAGTGCCCGCTCCGCGTCGCGCCAGGCCAGCAGTCCCATGGCGAGCGTGGGCACCGCGGCGGTGGCGATGAGCAGCAGCAGCAGCCGGGAGCGGATTCTCATGGACGCGGGCTCAGGGGCAGCTCGTCTGCAGGTTGAGGCACGTCGTCGTCGACTTGTTGGTGTCCACGCTGTCGGCGGCGGTGAGCTGCAGGCAGGAGTTGGGCGCGCGGCCCGTCACTCCCTCGAGCAGGGCGTTGGACTCGGTGGTGGTGCCCGCGCTGAAGGCGCGCGTGGTAGTGGGATTGATGGTGCCGAATGGCGACAGCGTGAGCCGGGCCGTCCCCGTGTAACCGGTGACGACGTTGTTCCACTTGTCCACGGCGCTCAGGGTGAGCTTCCACCGGTCGCCATCGGCGATGCAGCCGGGCTTCAGGAACACGTAGCCGGCGAAGTTTCCCGGAGACACGGTGAAGAGGCCGGCCTGCTGTCCCCTGGCGGTGCCGCTGGTGGTGCTGACGAGCACCCGCGTCCCGGTGGTGGCCTGCCACAGGGTGACCATCACATCGGCCTTGCCCTGGAAGCCAGACAAGGAGGCGGGGGAGAAGAGGTGCGCGTGGACGCCATCGGCTCCGAGCTGCAGGTCGTGCACGTCCCGGGTGGTGTTGCCGTAGGTGTCCACCGCGCGGATGCGCACCGGGAAGGGGATGTCCGCCCGCTGGGGACTGGTCGTGTCCTCCACCACGAAGCGCTGCGTGGGGCCGGGAAGCACGGCGAAGTTCCCGGTGGTGGCGCGCAGCTCTCCGGGCGCGTCGGCCGGGCCCTCGATGAGGGTGAGGCGCGTCTCGTCCAGGGCGGTGGTGATCGTCACCGGCAGGGTGATGGCTCCCATGAAGGTGCCGCTGGAGGTGGGGGTCAGCGCGCCCTCGGGGACACCGGAGGCGGAGAGCGTCACGGACAGGGGCGTCTCCGAGCGGTTGCCGTAGCGGTCCAGCGCCTCGAGCATGAGGGAGAAGGGCCTGCCGGCCTGCTGGGGGCCCTCCACGCTGGACACCGCGAGGCGCACGGGCGGGCCCGGTCGGACGGAGAGCTCCGGGGAGACGCCGCGCACGGTGGGCGCGTTGGGGTCCGTCACCACCACGGACACCGTCTGCACCCGGGTGAAGTTGGCGGTGAAGGAGGCCCTGCCCGCCTCGAGCCAGGCGCTGATGGGATGGAAGTCCGGGTCGGCGGGGACGGTCTCCAGCAGCACGGTCCCCTCGAAGGACGTGGGGTTGCGCCAGCCATCCTGGGATTGGACCATGAAGAGCTCGGGGACGCCCGCCTGCGGGGACCCGGAGCTGAAGCGCTGCACCTCGAAGCGCCGGGTGGGTCCGGGCTCCACCCGGAGGTTCACCCGGTCGGGCTCGAGCGGGTTGAGCGTGTCGCGGTTGATCGCCGTGGCCGACAACCACACCTCCGCCGCGCTGTGCGTGTCACGGTAGAGGATGGGCAGACGGCCTCCTCGCGAGCCCTCGAGGATGAGGGAGAGGGCGGGGTGGTACGGGTCTCCCGCGGTGACGACCAGTCCGCCCGCGGGCGAGGAGGTGCTCAGCTCCAGCTGGATGCCCGTGGCCGGGAGCGAGGCCGGGCCACCGCTGTCGTCCAGCACCTCCACGGCGAGCGCCACCGGGGCACCGGCCGTCAGCGGCCAGGAGGGCACGCGGGTGAAGCGCACCGCCGTCGGAGGGCCCAGCCGTCCCACCGCCACCGTCTGGGCGATGGAGGGCAGGCCCTCACTGTTGGACTCCAGTGTGTGATAGCCGGGCGTGGTGTCCTTGTAGCGCAGGTTCAGTCCCCATTCGCCCGGCGCGAGTGTCACCTCCAGCTCGGGCTGGGCCTCGTCCGGCTTGCCCAGGGAGGAGATGCGGCCGGTGGGGGAGTCGCTCGCGATGCGAAGCGTGCGCGCGATGGAGGTGGGAGCGGGCTGGCCCGAGGGATCCCTCAGCTCGATGCGGATGGGCTCCGTCCAGGCGTCGGGGTGGGCCGAGCGCATCGAGGTGACGAAGACGAGGCGCTGCACGTCGCGGTCGATGACCTCGAGGGCCTCGTGCAGGGTGACGGAGCGGCTCTGGGCGTCGGTGACGGTGATGTCGTGGCGGCCCGGGGGCAGGGTGGAGGGCGTGGTGGCCTCCAGCGTGTCGCGGGAGCGCAGGCGCACGGAGGTGGCGAGCTCGGGGCCGATGCGCACCTCGAAGCGGTTCTCCACCGAGGGGGGCGCGTCGGAGCCCAGGTCCACCGCCAGGTCCGTCGCGAAGGCGCCGGAGAGCAGCAGGCGCTCGGGCGAGCCGAACAGCGTCTGATCCGGAGACACCTTGTCGAGGCGGGGGACGTCCTGGCGGGGGGCACAGGACAGCACGCAGACCAGCACGAGGCAGAAGGCGGGGAAGCGCATGCGAGCCTCTTTTCGTCAGAGCGGGAAGCGGTAGCCGAGCGAGGCGGAGAGTCCGCCGATGGGGCCGCGGAAGGCGCCGTTCTCGGGGAGCCGGGCGAGTCCGTAGCGTGCCTGGAGCATGAGCTCTCCGGGGCCGAGCGAGCGCATCAGCCCGAGCCGCAGGTGGCCGCCCAGCGCCGCGGAGAGCTGGCGCTGGCTGCCCTCCTCCAGGGAGATGTTCCAGGTGAATTGAACGAGGTGCGCGTCGAGCCCGGCCCCCGCGTAGGCGGAGAGGGTGTCGGTGAGGGGCTGGAGCCAGCGCGCGCCGGCGGACACGGTGGTGGTGAGGGCGCCCACCTTCAGGTCGAAGTCCTCCTGGGCCGGAGTCTGGCCCCGCAGCGAGAGGCTGCCCCAGGCCACCTGCACGGAGGCACTGGCGGCGAGCCGCTCGCCGAACGCGTAGGGGCGCAGGTCTCCCTCCAGCTCCAGGGAGGGCTGGATGAGCCGGGCGAGGTTGCTCTGCGCGCCGAGCCGCACGGTGAGAGCGCGGGGCGTGCGCGGGGAGAGGGTGAGCCGGGCATCGCCTCGCGCGTCACCCGCCGCGGCGAGCACGGTGGCCAGGCCGCCCTCGCACCGGGAGGGCGCGTGGAAGCGGGAGACGAACTCGCCGCCACCGAGGGCCGCCACGCGCTCGAAGTACCCGTGCTCGGCCTGGGTGCCCGCGGCGCTCAGGGTGATGGGGACGCCGTCCAGCGGGTTGCCGTGGGTGTCCTGGACGACGAGGTGCACCCGCGCGCTGTCGAGGCCGTCACAGCGCACCTCGCGCTCCTCGGTGCGGACGCGCAGGCGGGCGGGAGCGCCGGGGACGAGGCGCACGGAGGTGCTGGCGCTCGCGTTCTCCCACCGGGCCTCGACGAGGGCCTCGCCGGACTGGTGGCCGGAGACGAGCTCGACGGTGGCCCGGCCCTCGCGCGTCTTCACGGAGGCGGGCACCATTCCGAGCGTGGAGGTGAGGGAGACCACCGTCCCATCCGGAGCCAGGGCGCCCTTCGGGTCGCGGGCGGTGAGCTGGAGCACGAGCCGCGTCACACCGTCGGCGGGCAGCTCGCGGGCGTTCGCCTCCAGGGTGAGGCGCGGGGGAGGGCGCAGTGTCAGCGAGAGCGAGGCCGGGGGCGCGCCGTCGAGCTTCGCGACGAGCTGTGCCTCTCCCCCGCCGACGGGGGCTCGGTAGCGCGCGAGGTAGGTGCCATCTCCGCGGTCCTGCAGGGGCGCCACCTCCCCGTGCGTGGCCTGGAGCCGGAGAGGCTGCCCGGGCAACCCGCGTCCCTGCCCGTCTTGGACGCGCACGGTGATGTCGGTGCCCGAGGCTCCATCCGCCAGCAGCTCCCGCGCGGCGGCCTCCACGGTGAGCGAGGGCTTCACGCCCGGCCGCAGCTCCACGCGGACGGAGGAGGGCTCTCCGTTGCCGGCCTGCGCCGTCAGCACCGCCTGACCTGGAGTGGCGCGGGGGTGGGGAACGAACGTGCCCACGTGGACGCCCGGGGCCACGCGCCGCGGCTCGAACGTGCCCTCGATGCGAGAGAAGGCCGGGGCCGTGTCCAGCGGCTCACCGCGCCCGTCGATGGAGAAGGCCCACACGCGGACGCCTCGCGCTCCATCCGCCTCGACGGAGGACTCCTCGGCGACGAGGAGCACCACGGGCCTGGAGGAGACGGGCAGGGGCAGGAGCCGCTGCTGCTCGGGCTGACCGGGCGCGGTGGCCGAGACGGTGGCCTGCGAGAGCGTGGGGGAGAGGAGGACGGGCACCTCGGCCTGTCCGGCGGCGTTGGCGCGGACGGGGCCATGGAGGGTGTCGCCGATGCGCACCTCCACGCGGCCGAGTGGAGGCAGTCCGGTGAGCGGGAGCACCTGGCGGCGCTGCATCTCGAGCACCACGGTGGCGTGGGTGCCCGCGGAGGGGGACACGGCGGCGCAGAGGAAGGTGCCGAGGGTGTCGGAGCGGGGCGGGACGAAGGTGGCCTGGAGCGAATCCGGGGCGGAGCGTCGCGCCAGGGTGACGCGGCCCGCGCTGCACGCCAGGCGCACGTCGGAGGGCAGCCCGGGGCCGGAGACGGCGAGGGTGGAGCGGGTGTCGCGTCCGGAGAGCAGCTGACGGGGCGAGGCCGACAGGCGCGGGGCGGACGCGGCTCGGGGGGTGCTGGCTCCCAGGAGGCACAGCAGGACCAGCGGCCCGAGGAGCCACCGGGTCCCGCGACCGACCTGGGGTGTGACATCCACTCGCCACGCCATCCCGGAAACATCCTCTGACCTTGGTGCCGACAGGTGGTCAGGATACTCGCTTCCGGGTGCGGAGGGAGGGCCTACTTACTCGACGACCCTGGTGACGCGCAGCACGGTGGCATCCCCGGCGGGGCCCGCCTTGGGGACGGTGACCACGGTGGCCTCGACCTTGAGGCCGGTGGGCGAGTGGGTCGCCTCGAGGATGTTGGCGCGCCGCTCCTCGGCGAGGCCGAGCGGGGCGAGGTCGACATCGGTGACCTGGAGCCCATCCTCGTTGGGCCGGTCCGGCCGGGTGGCGATGAAGGAGGGGCAGGGGGCGGCCATGCAGCGCACACCGCTGTCCTTCACGATGTAGACGACGGGGGCTCCCGCCTTGTCGGCGGCGGCGGTGCCGCGCGAGGGCGGCTCACTCGGGGGGGGTTCACCCGAGGGGTTGGTGGAGGGCGTGGCCCTCTCGGTGGGGGTGCCACCGGACTCGGCGGGGCGGGACTCGGTGGTGTTGCGGGTGCAACCGGCGAGCATGCCGAAGGCGAGGGCGGCGAGGAGGGGCTGACGCAGGGTCATGGTTCGAGGCTCCAGGAAAGGATGCGGCAGTCTCGCCGCCTCCCGGGAGGGATACCATTCCTCGACGAAGCCGAAGTCCGGGTTGTTCATGGCCCGGTGTGTCATTAGATGAACAGGGCCGGGGCGAAAGGTCTGGACATGTCCTACATCCGTTGCGGGACGAAGGTTTGGGGCTGGAGGGGTTGCTCGCCCGGGCGCTGAACGAGTCGGCATGACCGGAGAAGTCAGGTTCGTTGACGGCCTGGGGTTCCCGGGCTACATCCGCCTCGGGCGGCCACAGGGCCGCCGTTCTTTCCTGTTCCCCCTGGTTCTTCAAGGACCCCGAGATGGAATTCCGCATCGCCGCTGACGAGCTGAAGAGAGCCCTCAACCGCGCCCAGGGCGTCGTGGAGCGCAAGACGACGATGCCCATCCTGGCCAACGTGCTCGTCACGGCGAGCAAGTCGGGGGTGACCGTCACGGCGTTCGACCTGGAGATCGGCATCGTCTCGGAGCACCCGGCCGAGGTCATGAAGACGGGCGCCGTCACGCTGAGCGCCAAGTACGTCTTCGACATCGTCCAGAACCTGCCGGACGCCCAGGTCACCCTGAAGAAGCTGGCCAACAACTACGTGGAGATCTCCTCCGGCTCGGCGCACTTCAAGATCGTCGGCACCGCGCCCGAGGAGTACCCGAAGCTGCCGCGCGAGGAGAGCGCGCCGCTGGTGCAGGTGACGGGCAACACGCTGCTGGAGATGATCAAGAAGACGCAGTTCGCCATCTCCACGGACGAGACGCGCTACATCCTCAACGGCGTCTTCTTCGAGCCGCAGGCGGGTGGCAAGGTGCGCATGGTGGCCACGGACGGTCACCGCCTCTCGCTCATCGAGCGCGAGCTGCAGGGCGACTTCAAGCTCAAGGGCGGCGTCATCATCCCGCGCAAGGGCCTGCTGGAGCTCAAGCGGCTGCTGGACGAGGCGCCCGATGCGGAGTGCCACCTGGGCTTCGCGGAGAACTCGGCGCTCTTCAAGAAGACGGGCCTGACGATGGTGATGCGGCTCATCGACGGCCAGTTCCCCGAGTACCAGCGCGTCATCCCCAAGGAAGGGGAGAAGGCGGTGCTGGTGCCCAAGACGCGGCTGCTCGAGGGCCTCAAGCGCATCGCGCTGCTGAGCGCGGACAAGAGCTACGCGGTGCGCATCGGCCTGGCGGAGAACCAGCTGCTCATCACCGCCAACAACCCGGACCTGGGCGAGGCCAAGGACGCGCTGGACATCGCCTACCGGGGCGCGGCCATCACCATCGGCTTCAACGCGCGCTACCTGATCGACGTGTTGACGGTGACGGACACGGAGGAGGTGGCCTTCGAGCTGGGTGACGAGCACAGCCCCGGCGTGCTGCACGCCCCGGGTGACCGCAGCTTCACGGCCGTGGTCATGCCGATGCGCGTCTGAGTCCGGCGGTCTCCCGTAGTCGAGGTCATGTCGTCCTCCCAGTCTCCCAGCGCGCCGGCTCCGAGCGCCCGGAACACGGGCCTGGACCGCGCGCGCGCCGTGGCCGTCATCGCCATGGTGATGGGCCACACGCTGGACGCGGTGCTCTCGGAGCAGGCGCGCAACGGCGTGGGGGTGATCGCCTACTGGTCCATGCGGGCCGTGACGGCGCCGCTGTTCCTCTTCGTGGCGGGGTGGGCCTTCGCGACCACCGTGCAGCGCACGGGCGCGCACGGCGCGAGCGTGCTGCGCCGGTACGTGCCGCGCGTGGCGCTGCTGCTCGGCTGGGGCTACCTGTTACGTTGGCCCGGTTGGGGGTTGCCGGCGCTGTTCGCTGGGGAGCCGATGGTGTGGCGGCACTTCCTCGCCTTCGATGCGTTGCACGGGGTGGCGGGGGCGTTGCTGCTGGGCGCCGGAGTGCTGGCGGTGCTGCCCGGCCGGACGGCGCGGATGGTGACGCTGCTGGGGCTCGCGGTGCTCTTTCCCCTGGTGAGCCCGTGGGTGCGCGCGGCGGTGGCGGCGGGCGGGTGGCCGCTGGTGCTGGAGCAGGCGCTGGTGGGCAGGACGTCCAACTTCCCGCTCTTCCCATGGGCGGCCTACTTCTTCCTGGGAGGCCTCACCGGACTGGCGCTCTCGGGGGTGAAGCGGGTGCCGCACTGGCTGTGCCTGATGGGCACGGGCACGGGGCTGCTCTCGCTGATGGCGCTGTGGGGGGGTGACCCCAAGGTGAGCGACCCGACGCTGGTGGTGTGGCGCGTGGGGCTGCTGTGCGTGGTTGCGGGGCTGGCCATGCTGCTGCCCTCGCGGCTCGACGGGATGATGGGCCCCGTGGGGCGCGCGTCGCTCTGGGTCTACGTCGTCCACCTGCCCATCGCCTATGGCTGGTCCACCTTCCAGGGCCTCGCCAGCCGGCTGGGGCGCTCGCAGGATGTGCTGCCCGCACTGGGCCTGGCCCTGTCGGTCCTGGCGGTGTCGTTGGCCCTCGCGCTGCCGGCGAAGAAGCTCTACGGCCGCTGGCGCCGGAAGAATGGCACGCTGCGGCTCGCCGCCCGGGCGGCGGCTTCCGCGGCCCTGCCCGAGCCACCCGTCTCGGGATGATGGTAGGCTGACGTCAGCGGTGCCATGACCTCGTATCGGATCGCCACGCTCGTAACCGCGGGCCTCATCGCCCTGTGGGCGGGACGTGAGGCCCATGGCGGAGAACCGCCAGGACGCATCGGATTCCGGAACTACGGCACGGATGCCGGCCTGGAGAACCACGACATCTCCTGCGTCGTCCAGGATCGGGAAGGTTTCGTGTGGGCCTGTGCCCTGGACGCCATGTACCGCTTCGATGGCGCGCGCTTCGAGCGCTTCGGGCTGCAGTCCGGCCTGCCATCGACGATCGTGAAGGACATGACGCTCGACGCCGAGGGCCAGCTGCTCCTGGTGACGGAAGAGGGCGTGGTCCGCTGGGACGGGAGCCGCTTCGTCGCCGTGCCGCTGGACGGTGTCCCCTCGCGGGCCCTGAGTCTGCGCCTGGACCCCGGCAAGCGGATGTGGGTGGGGACCGAGCAGGGCCTGTATGTGGAGGCGGAGCCGGGGCGCTTCCGCCCGGCGCCCGGGTGGCCCGGCGGAGCGGCCCGTGTCCTCTGGATGGATGCCTCGGGCACGCTCCAGGTGGCCTCGGAAGGCCGGGTATTGGGGCTCGATGCGCAGGCGCGGTGGTGGATCCGCGACCTCCCCGGGTTCATGCGCGCCAGTTCCTCGCTCGTGCGCGATGGGCTGGGCCGCCTGTGGCTGGGCGGCGACGGGTGGTTGGCCATGCAGCCCCGGGAGGGAGCGCCCTTCGAGGACCGCTCCTCGCTCATCCGGGGGATGATGGGCGCGGGACGCCGGCTGCGCGTGGGACAGCGGGGTCAGCTCCTGGTGCCGAACTACCGCGGCCTGCTCGTGGTGGAGGGTGAGCGGGCGGAGCTGCTCCGGTTGAGCCTCTCGGAGCGGGCGGCGCGGATGCGGGACGTCCTGGAGGACCAGGAAGGAACGCTCTGGGTCGCCAGCCTGGGCGTGTCCCGCTCCCTGGGGCGGGGCCTGTGGTCCGTGCACGACGTCAACACCGGGCTCCCCTCGAGCATGGTCTGGGGACTGACCCGTGGCCCCGATGGCGTGCTGTGGGTGGGCACCGACAAGGGGCTCGCGCGCGGAGTGGACGGAGCGTGGAAGTTCGTCCCCGGCCTGGAGGGCTATTCCCTCAAGGCCGTGCGCGTGGACCGGCAGGGGGCGGTGTGGGCCGCGGGCAATCCGGTCGGGCTCCACCGCTACGAGCCCTGGAGCGGACGGCTGCGGACGTTCGGTGAGGCCGATGACTTCCGGGCCAACTACACCTTCGACATGGCGTGGGATGCCGATGGCTCCCTGTGGGTGGCCACCTCCATGGGCCTGGTGAGAGGGGTGCGCACCGGCGAGACGTGGTCCTTCTCGACGGTGCTGTCCTCCACCCGGCAGCCGGCCTTCTGGGGCGTGGAGAGGGATGGAGCCGGGCGGGTGTGGACCACGGGGGATGGGCTCCACGTGCGCGAGGGCGGTGTGTTCCGGCGGCTGGGCACCGCCGAGGGGCTGCGGGATGACCGCCTGCGTTTCCTCCTGGTGCGGCGCGATGGCCGGGTGTGCGTGACCTACTCGGAGCCGCTGGGGCTGAGCTGCTTCGGCTACCGGGACGGGCGCCTCGTGGACGGCTTCCACCTGGATCGCGGCACGGGGCTCCACTCGGGTGTCGTCTACCAGCTCGGCGAGGACGCGGCGGGCCGGCTCTGGGTGGGGACCGGGGCGGGTACCCACGTCGTGGCGGAGGCTGGGGTGATCGAGCATTTCGGTGCGAGCGGGGGGGCTCCGGGCGACGACTTCAGCAGCAACTCCTTCCTGGCCGACGCCGACGGGACGGTATGGATGGGCACCTCGAATGGGCTCGGCCGCTTCGAGGGGGCCCGCTACACCGGCCCGGCCACTCCCCCGCGCGTGGTGCTGCTGGACACCACCCTGGGGACGCGCACCTCCGCCCGGCCGCCGGTGGAGGGCCTGGAGGCCGCTCACGACGAGGCGACGCTGGAGGTCCGGTTCGCCGACCTGGGCTCCCTGGACGAGAGCAACATGGAGCACGAGGTGCGCCTGCTGGGACAGGATGACGGCTGGCACACCACCCCGGGCCGCTCGGTGCGGTACACCGCGCTGTCGCCGGGCAGCTACCGCCTGGAGGTGCGCGCGCGAAACGGCCGGGGGGAGTGGGGGCCCGTGGTCGGGCTCGGTCTGGTGGTGCACCCGCCGTGGTGGGCGTCCTGGTGGGCGAGGAGCCTGGGCGTGCTGCTGCTGGGGGCCGCCGTGGCGGGGGTGGTGCGGTGGCGGGGCTCGAGGCTACAGCGCAGGAACGCCGAGCTGGAGCGCCAGGTGGCGGCGCGCACCGCCGAGCTCGACCAGGCGCGCGAGAAGGTGGTGCAGGCGGAGAAGCTCTCGGCCATGGGGCAGCTGCTGGCGCGGCTCTCGCACGAAATCAACAACCCGCTCACGGCCATCCACAACAACCTGCCGCCGGTGCGCGAGTACTTCGAGCACCTGTCCGAGGTGCTGCGGTGCTGCCGCGAGCTGCTCGCGGCCCACCCCGAGGGAGCCCGGGAGCTCGAGCGGCTGTGGCTCGAGAGGGAGCTCGACTTCGTGCTCCAGGACACGCCCGATGCGCTGGAGGCCATGCGGAACGCCGCCGAGCGCATCCGCTCCACGCAGGCGGACCTGCGGGCCTTCCTGCGCGGTGAGCGCCCGTCCCTGGAGCCCGGCGACCTCAACGCGGTGGTGAACGAGACGGTGGAGCTGCTCCGGCGTTCCCTGCCCCCGGGCGCGCGGCTGGACGTGCGGTGCGGCGAGGTGCCCCGGTTCCTCCTTCACAAGGGGCAACTGGGCCAGGTGGTGTTGAACCTGCTGCGCAACGCCCTGGACGCCATGGGGGAGCAGGGCGAGGTGCGGGTGAGCACGGGCGTGCGGGACGGCATGGCCGAGCTGGTGGTGGCCGATGAGGGCCCGGGCGTTCCTGCGGAGCTGAGGGCGCGCATCTTCGAGCCCTTCTTCACCACGAAGGACGTGGGGAAGGGCTCCGGGTTGGGTCTGGCCATCTGCCGGCAGCTCGTCACGGAGAACCACGGAGGCACGCTCGAGCTGGATGTCTCCGTGGAGCGGGGGGCGTGCTTCCGGGTACGGCTGCCGCTCGTCCAGGACGCGCACGAAGCCGCCTGACGGGCGGAGTGCTGCGCCGCGCCTACTTCGTCTGACGGCGTGGGGAGGGCCGCCGCGCCTTCGGGCGCTCGGGCGCCGGAGGATCGGTGAAGAGGTAGCGCTGGATGATGAGGACGGCCTCGCTCAGCCAGCGCTCGCGCCACTCCGCGTCGTCCGCCTCGGGCCAGGGTCCCACCTTCCGCAGCGCGAAGGAGGTCAGCAGCAACATGCCCATGTGGGCCACCGCCGCCTCGGCGTCCAGCTCCGGGCGGACCCGCCCCTCCCGCTGCCCCTGACGGAGCGCGTCCACCACGAGGCGCAGCCACGGCTCCATGCTCCGCTGCAGGCGCGACACCTGCGTGGGGTCTCCATCCAGCACCTCGCGCAGGATGACGCGCGCGGCGTCCGGCTCGGCATCGAAGAACTCACGCAACTGCTTCATGGCCAGCGCCAGCCGCTCCTCCCCGTGGCCGGAGAAGGCGCTGAGCAGCAGCAGCAGGTGTTGGTTGGATTGCTCGACGATGGAGGAGACGACCGCCTCGTGCAGGGCCTCGCGCGAGGGGTAGTGGTAGAGGAGCGCCTGCTTGCTGATGCCCACGGCCTGCGCCACGTCATTGACGGAGATGGCGCCGAAGCCCCGCTGGGCGATGAGACGGGTCGCCTCCCGGCGGATCCGCTCACGCAGCTCGGTCGTGGGTGCTCCGCCCGCGCGCGGCTTGCTTGCCTTCACTCTGTGTCCGCTCATGTCCTCGTGCGGCAGGGATGGAGCCACACCGTATCCCAGGCCCCCGTTCTTCTCCGAGTCTTCATCTCCAGGCAAGGGAGCGGAGGGGCGCCATCCTTCCCGCCACCTGGGCCGCGTGACGACTCACGTGGTAGGTTGGTCTCCTGGGCACGCGGCGGAGTTTCGCGTCTTGGAGAGCACGGGAGTCATGTCGTCGCATCGGATCGCCACGCTCCTGGCCGTGGGCCTTGTCACCCTGGTGGGTAGTGGGGCCAGAGGCGCGGAGCCTCCAGGTCGTGTCGGGTTCAGGAGCTACGGCGCGGAGGCGGGGATCGAAAACCCCGACCTGCTGTGGATCCTCCAGGACGGGGAGGGGTTCGTCTGGGCCGGCGCCCTGGACGCGGTGTACCGCTTCGACGGCACGCGCTTCGACCGCTTCGGGCTGGAGGTCGGTCTGCCGTCGGGGCCGGTGGAGGACGCGACGCTCGATGCCGGGGGGCGGTTGCTCCTGGTGACGCAGGGGGGCGTGGTCCGCTGGGAGGAGGGCCACTTCGCCGCCCTGCCGATGCCCGGTGTCCCCTCGCCGCTGTGGTGCGTCCGCCTGGACTCCAACAAGCGGATGCTGGTGGGGACCGAGCAGGGGCTGTACGTGGAGGCCGAGCCGGGGCGCTTCGTCCGGGAGCCGGGGTGGCCGGGCGGACCGGCCCACACGCTCTGGGTGGATGCCTCGGGCGCGCTCCAGGTGGCCTCGGGCACGCGCCTGCTGAGCCGCGGCACGCAGGCGCGCTGGCTGGTTCGCGAGGAGGTGGGCGGTGGAGGCCCCATCCTCGCTCTCGTGCGCGATGGGAGCGGCCGCCTGTGGGTGAGCGGTGACAGGTGGCTTCTCATGCAGCCCCGGGACGGCGCGCCGTTCGAGGATCGCTCCGCGCTGCTTGAGGGCGCGCGGGGCTCGGGACGCCGTCTGCGCGTGGGGCGCCGGGGACAGCTGCTGGTGCCGACCTATCGCGGCCTGCTCGAGGTGGAAGGCGAGCGCGCGGGCTTCCTCCGGTTGGGTCTCTCGGAGCTGGGCGCGCGGGCGCGGGACGTCCTGGATGATGACGAGGGGGTGCTCTGGATCGCCAGTCAGGGCGTGCAGCGTGCCCTGGGCCGGGGCCTGTGGACCATCCACGACGCCTCCTCCGGGCTGCCCTCGAACCTCATCTGGGGTATGGCCCGGGGTCCCGACGGGACGTTGTGGGTGGGGACCGATAGCGGGCTGGTGCGCGGCACACCCGAGGGGTGGGTTCCCATCCCGGAGCTGCGCGGCCATGCGCTCAAGGCCGTGGAGGTGGATGACAAGGGCGTGGTGTGGGCCTCGGGCAATCCAGGGGGGCTCCACCGCTACGAGCCCTGGAGCGGAAGGCTGCGGACGTTCGACGCGGCCTCGGGTTTTCCGGCGCGCTCCACGTATGGGATGACGGTGGAGCCGGATGGCACGTTGTGGACGGTGGGCACCTCCGGTCTGGTGCGCGGGGCGCCCTCTGGCGAGGGGCTGTCCTTCGAGACGGTGCTGCCCGCCAGCGAGCGGACCGTCTTCTTCGGTGTAATCCGGGATGGGGCGGGCCGACTGTGGGCCGCGGGGGATGGGCTGCACGTGCGCGAGGGGGGCGTGTTCCGCCGGCTGGGCACCGCCGAGGGGCTGCGGGACGACCAGGTGCGCTACCTGCTGGCCCGGCGGGATGGACGGGTGTGCGTGTCCTATTTCCAGCCCCTGGGCCTGAGCTGCTTCACCTACCGGGACGGGAAGCTCGCCGACCTGGTCCACCTGAGCCGGGGCATGGGGCTCAACAACGGCGTCGTCTATCAGATTGGCGAGGACTCGGCGGGCCGGCTCTGGGTGGGGACGGCCGCCGGGGTGGACGTGCTGGACGACAAGGGGAGGCTCGAGCACCACAGCGCGAGCGGGGGATTGCCGGGGGATGACTGCAACGGCAACTCCTTCCTGGCGGAAGCGGACGGGACGGTCTGGGTGGGCACGTCGAATGGGCTCGGGCGCTTCGAGGGAGCGCACTACACCGGCCCGGCCGCGCCGCCGCGGGTGACCCTGCTGGAGACCTCGCTGGGGAAGCGCACGCTCGCCCGGCCGCCGATGGGGGGCCTCGAGGCCGAGCACGACGAGGCGACCCTGGAGGTCCGGTTCGCGGACCTGGGCTTCGTCGATGAATTCCAGGTGGAGCACGAGGTGCGCCTGGTGGGGCTGGATGACTGGCACGCCTTCCGGGGCCAGTCGGTGCGCTACAGCGCGCTGGCGCCGGGCGGCTACCGCTTCGAGGCGCGTGCGCGGAATGGCCGGGGCGAGTGGGGACCCGTGGCGGGCGTGGACCTCCGGGTGCACCCGCCGTGGTGGGCCGCCTGGTGGGCGAGGAGTCTGGGCGTGCTGCTGCTGGGGGCCGCCGTGGCGGGGGTGGTGCGCTGGCGGGGCTCGAGGCTGCAGCGCAGGAACGCCGAACTGGTGCACCTGGTGGAGGCGCGCACCGTCGAGCTCGACGAGGCGCGCGAGAAGGTGGTGCAGGCGGAGAAGCTCTCGGCCATGGGGCAGCTGCTGGCGCGGCTGTCCCATGAAATCAACAACCCGCTCACGGCCATCCACAACAACCTGCCACCGGTGCGCGAGTACTTCGAGCTGCTGTCCGAGGCGCTGCGGCGCTGCCGGGCGCGGCTCGAGACGCATCCCGAGGAGGTGGAGGAGCTGGATCGGATGTGGCGGGAGCTGGACCTGGACTACGCGCTCCAGGACACGCCCGAGGCGTTGGAGGCCATGAGGTACGCCACCGAGCGCATCCGCTCCACGCAGGCGGACCTGCGGGCCTTCCTGCGCGGCGAGCGCCCGCGCCTGGAGTCCGGAGACCTCAACGAGGTGGTGGGCGAGACGGTGGAGCTGGTCCGTCGCTCGCAGCCCCATGCCGCGAGGGTGGAGGTCCACTATGGCGAGGTGCCCCGGTTCTTCTTCCACCGGGGGCAGCTGGGCCAGGTGGTGCTGAACCTGCTGCGCAACGCCCTGGAGGCCATGGGGGCGCAGGGGAGGGTGCGGGTGAGCACGTGCGTGCGGGACGGCATGGCCGAGCTGGTGGTGGCCGATGAGGGCCCGGGCGTTCCTGCGGAGCTGAGGGCGCGCATCTTCGAGCCCTTCTTCACCACGAAGGAGGTGGGGACGGGGCTGGGGCTGGCCATCTGCCGGCAGCTCATCACGGAGAACCACGGGGGCACGTTCGAGCTGGACGACTCCGTGCCGCAGGGGGCGTGCTTCCGGGTGCGGCTGCCGCTCGCGCAGCGGGAGCGCGAGGCGGCCTGACGGCACCGTGACTCAGGGGTTGGAGGCCCCTTCCATCGGGGGCACGTTGCGTCCCTCGCCGAAGCCCAGCACCCACCACTCGGGGGCCTGCTGGCCACGCTCGGCGAGCGCGCGCTTGAGCTCCTCCACCGCCTCCGTCTCACCGTCGTCCCCGAGCGGGAAGGTGCCGTAGTGCATGGGGACGCTGTAGCGCGCGCCCAGGACCACGCTGGCCTGGATGGCCTCGCGCGGTGACACGTGCACGGGAGACATGAAGCGCTCGGGCTTGTAGGCGCCGATGGGGAGCACCGCCAGCCGCATGGGGCCGAAGCGCTCGCGGGCCTCGGCGAACTGCCGTCCCCAGCCGGTGTCTCCCGCGAAGTACGTGGTGCCGTGCGGACCGCGGAAGACGTAGCCCGTCCACAGCGTCCCATCGCGGTCCAACAGGCCCCGGTTGGAGAAGTGCTGGGTGCGCGCGCTCACCAGTGTGACCTCGGGGCTCAGCGGGAACTCCTGCCACCAGTCCACTTCGGTGACATGGCGCAGACCCTTGCTTTCGAGGAAGGCACGGTTGCCCAGGCCCGCGAAGACGCGCAGGTCGGGGAACTTCTCCTGGAGCCGGCGCAGGGTGGGCACGTCCATGTGGTCGTAGTGGTTGTGGCTGAGCACCACCACGTCGATGGGGGGCAGCTCCTCGAAGCGGATGCCCGGGGGACGCACGCGCCTGGGGCCGATGAAGGAGACCGGGCTACAGCGTTCGCTGTAGATGGGGTCGGTGAGGATGTTGAGCCCGTCGAGCTGCAGCAGCACCGTGGCGTGGTTGATGAGCGTCACGCGCAGGTCGCCGGGGCCCACGCGCTCGGGCGGAGGCGGGCCGGGCAACTCCTCGTGCCAGTCGGACCAGGGGCCTGGCTCCTTGGTCAGCTGCCACTTCAGCACGCTCCCCCGCTCGCGGGGCTCCAGGTTGACGAAGCGCTCGCCGTCGAAGTGGTCGCTCGGGGGGCCCTTCCAGGTGGGCGCGGAGAAGATGCAGCCGCCGATGCCCACGCCGCCCAGGGCGAGTCCGAGCACCACGGACAGGAACGCGAGACCACGGCGCAGCAGACGTCTGGCCAGGGAAACCGTTTTCATCCAATCCAGATAACGCTCTGGCGGTTTCAGCACCAGGGCCTTCGGACCGCGATCTTCACTACCGAAAGGCGTCGACGATATCGGCCCCCGCGACGGAGAAGTCGAGGATGGCGGTCCCAGGCAGCGACTCGGGCCGCTTGCGGAGCTGATTCTCACTGAGCCGGGCCACCGCGCAGATGGGGATCTTCTCGCTCTCTGGCGGGTGGGCCTCGTAGTACCGGATGACGACCTGTGGCCCGGCGGTCCAGACCTGCCCGTACAGCCGGGTGGTCGCTTCGAGCGTGCCGAGGTCCTCCTTCAGGATGCTCTCGAGCGGCCCGTCATAGAGTGTGATGGGCCTCGACTTGATCTGGTTCGCGTCGAGCTCCACCCACGCGGAGTCCCCGACGTGCAGCTTCAGATAGCGCATCGCCTTCTTGGCTTCCTCCGGGCACTCCTGTGGACCCGGCGTTCCATCCGGACGCAACGCCACCCCGCCACTGGTCGTTGTACAGCCAGAGGACGTCAGGAGCAGGACGACAGTGCCGAGCAAGAACGCTTGGATTGTGGGCATGTCGGAACTCCTACTTTCGAATGAGCGTATGATCCAGCATGACGGTCACCTGCTGGAGCCCGTCTTCGCGGTAGATCTCCAAGAACAGGTCAACGAGGCCCGCTTTCGACTCGAAGGCACTCTTGTCCGCCACCACTGCGATTGTCCCTGACTGACCCTGGACGAGCAGGGTCCGGTCCATGCGAAGTGCGAAGGGCCGAGCCGTATCGGAGGTGCGAGTGGAGGTCAGTCGGGCATCCCTGAACTTCCACGGCCTTTCGTTGTACGTGTTGGTCAGGTGGATGACGGCCGCGGTCTTTCCTGGCCCCGAATAGGCCTCGATGGTGATGTCCATGTCCTCGTTCTTCAGGACCATCTTTCGCTCCTTCCGGAAGGGCGTCTTGGCTTGCTCCCCATGGACGAGGAGCGTGGCCCAGGCGTGGTCGACCGATTTCTCTTCCTTCTTGAGCCGCTCGTTCTCCTCTTTCAGCCTCTCTTCTCGCTTGAGTGTGGCGTAGAGGGTGGAGAGCACCGCGTCGTAGCTCTTGCTGTCCTTGAACACGTTCACCTGTTGGTCCGTCCACCCCCACTCCTCATTGAGTGGTGGGCTCACGAGGAACGGAATCTCGGTTCCGTCCACGAGCGTCACGAGCAGGGGAATCCGTTCGTCCTTGCCGAGATCACGGATCGGTTCCAGCACCACCTTCCTGCCTCCCACGAGCGGGGGCTCGAACCGGCCCTCCCAGCCCAGGAGCTTCGTCCTGGCCGGATCGCAGTCCTGTTCGAAGCGGAGGACGGTGGTCACCTGGCCGGACACGTAGATGCTGTGTGTCGCCCTGGTGGGGTGGTCCGAGAGCAGGAGTGTTCTGACCTCGAGCCTCGCGTCGGGAGCCCTGGCCATTGCCACGGAGGCCAGGAAGAGCAGGGACAGGACAGACCCGATGGGGAGTGGGGTTCGCATGGTTGCGTCTCAACACCCGGCCACGGAGTGCAGCACCTGGCGGTGGTAGTTGGTGCTGCCCGTGTGTGTGCAGAAGCGCTCGGCCAGATTGCCGAGCCTGCGGGTCAGTGCCTCGTACTCGGTCCGGCTCACGTCCCTCAGCGACAGATACAAGCGCGCCGCCCCTTGCAGGTACGAGAAGAGCGGGTGGTGGTCCTCCGCGTCCGGATACCGGCGGAGCTTGCGGTAGATCCGCTCGAACTCGGCATCCGTTTCGGGCTGGCCCATCGACGTGCAGTAGATGGCCGCCGTCGACTGCAGCAGGACCATGAAGGATTCATGCTGTGGGGCTGTCCTGAGCAGGAAGGGCGTGACCTCTGCGGTCGTCCAGAGCTGGGTGATGGGTTTGAGTCTCACCTGGGCCGTCGTCCATGACTCGTCCAGCACCTGCACCTCTTCGCCCAGCGGTATCGGCAGCCCCTGGGGCCCGAACTCGATGGACACCTGGAGCAGCTCGGGCCGGTCCAGCCCGAGGCCCATCCGTTCCAACTCCTGTCTCACCCGCAAGTCCATCACATCACCTCCGAAGTCGAGGCGATGATGCTACTTTTCCCGTAGGATGTCGAGAATCTCTGCGTGCGTGCTTCCAGGTGGATCCGCCGCGGACCTTGTCGAGGCAGTGCACCGGATGTGGCGGGGCATCCATCGTGCGCAGGCAGGGGCCGTGGCGGCTATGCCGCTATGGATGCTAATGCCGTTCCAATTGCCTGTCCCAGGCTGCCAACTGCATGGTCACGGTGTAGATGTAGGCGCTGGAGAGATTCTCGAAGTCTTTCGGGGAGAGCGTGGCGAGGCGCTCGCGCAGGAAGTCCGGGTCGCTGAGTACCTCGCGGTGCTTGAATTCGGCGTCCACCTCTACCAGGACGGGAATCATTCGGAGCAAGGCCTCCATGCAATCCTCTCGGGTAGCGCGAGACATGCGCTCCACCGTCAGCTCCATGTGCTCGCGCACCGAGGCGGGGCCACTGGGGCACCACGCCTCCAGGGTCTTGCGGTAGATGTAGTCCATGAGGTCGTCGAGCGTATGGTGGGTGTCGGGCACCCTGTACGCATAGCGCGGGCCCTGGAGCACGTCCCAGAAGCGCAGCAGCGCGGCGAGCCGTCTGGCCATGCGTTCCGCGCTCCGCGGTGGGGGGGGAGACACGGCATGGTAGAGAGCGCCCCACGGGGTGCCCAGGCAGAAGGACTCGAAGGTCTCCTCCATGCGCTGGCGCTCCTCTTTCGGGACGCCGTCATTCAAGTTCATGAAGACGTCGATGAACATGTGAATTCGCCAGCTCGAGCGGTACATGAATTCAAACTCAGCCGCCGAGTGCATCACCAGGGGCTCGCGGGGTGGCACCTGGAGCATCCGCCGGGGAGGGGTAAAGGCACCCGTCTTGAGGTACTCCCGGGCCCACCCCTGGCCTTTGGCCCTTACCTCACGGCGGATGGTGCCTGGAGGGCCGTGGAGCATCGCGGGGAACTCGAGCACCGGGGACTGTGACACGGTCATGGCCCGGGCCCTACCACGGCGGTCACGTGCGCCTCAATCGCCAAGGACCTGCGCTCGCTCCGGGGACGACAGATGCCTGCCGACCGCTCTAATGACAGTCCACGGGCAGGTAGACCTGACCTTGGAAGCCGTTGGGGAATTTGCTCCCTTTATGGGCAGCGCGCTCTTTCCAGGACCAGGACACGGCCTGCTCCTCGCTGGTCCAGGAATCATGGAAGCTCACAGTGAGCAGGGCGTGGATGTCTGCGCTTCGCCCTATGCGTTGTAGCTCCCCCGTCGCCGGAGGGGGGAACGCCGTTCGTCAATGGACCCGGTATACGAGTTCGGCAAGCACCCGTTCAATCTGGGGGCGGCGACGTCCCCGGAACTCTTCACCCGACACTGCCAACTGGAGATCACCCATGCCCGTAACCCTGATCAACCCCGACGGACTCCTGAAGACCGACGCGCTCCGATACCGACAGGTGGCGATTGCCACCGGTACCCGGCAGGTGCACATCGCGGGGCAGGTCGCGTATGACGCGGAGGGTCGGCTCGTCGCGCCGGGTGACCTGGCTGGACAGGTGGCGCAGGCCTACCGCAACGTCGCCATCGCCCTCGCGGCTGCCGGGGCGACGTTCCGCGACGTCGTCCGACTGACAATCTATGTGGTCGACTGGAAGCGCGAGATGCTATCCGACTTCCTTGCCGGCATCGAGCGAGTCTCCGAGGAGTTGCAGATCGTGCCGGCGCCGGCATCGCTGATCGGGGTCTCCGTGCTCTTCGAGCCGGGCGTCCTCGTCGAGATCGAAGCCACCGCAGTAGTGGACTGACCAACGCGGCAACCTGCGCACGAGCGCCCCACGGTCGATTGACTGCGGGCGCTCAGTGTTCGGGGCGGGTAGGTCGCGTGATGTTCCTGGGAACGCCATGGTCTCCGTGCCCGTGACGGTCACCATCCAGGAGCCGCCGTTCGCGCTCCCCCTGGGGAAACGCCTGGGGCCATGCTCCAGAAGAACAAAGGGCCCCAGGTTCCGGAGAACCTGGGACACTGAAGCCTGGATCATCCGGCGGTGAGTGCCGACGCGATGTACCAGTGCCTCGCTAAACCAGCGAAAACTCTCGATTTCTTGGAGGAACTCGGAGGGATCGGGCTACTCCCAGGCAGAGCCGTACCCGCCACCTCCACCCTCCCATTGCTAGGCTTCGGGCGCCGATGACCAGAGCCCGCTCGAGCCATTGCCTGTTGTCGTTGTTTCTCGCCTCTCTGCTGCTGACCGCGTGCGCAACCGTCACACCCGCCGAGGGCGGCACTCCTACCTGCGACGACCCGGGCGCCGATCAGTGCGTCGTGCTGGCTTGTGACGAAGGCGAGTGCGGCGTCTTCAGCTGCGAGGACGTAGACCCGGAGGCGCTCGTGCAGGTGCCTCAGGTGCATGACGTGAAGCTGGGACAATTCTCTCGCCCTCCCTTTCGCAGCCCCAGCACCCAGCGCAACTGGAGACGAGCGGGGCTCCGGGAGGACGCCCGACCCCGGATGACGTTCCACTTCCGTTATCGCCAGGGCTTCCTCCCGGCCTTTCCCCGGCTCGACGGCAAGCTGATCAAGCACCATCTCTTTCCGCAGGCACAGGAGTTCAGGAGATGGTTCAAGGAGTGTGGCATCAACATCCACGAATGGACGATGCTCCTCCCGGAGCACGTGCACCTGCGCATCCATCGCGGCGCGAACGGCGGCCCGTGGAACGCGGCGTGGCAGCAGTACTATAGGGCCAATCAAGACCGTCTGGTGCCAAGGGAAGAGCTGATACGCAAGGCTTTCGAGCTGGCCCTGCGCTTCGACATCGCCGGTCCCCTCAGTCCGTATTACTCCGCTCCGGTGCCTCCGCCCGGACCTCAGCTTCTCGCCCCTTGAGCCTCGGGCTCAAGACTCGACCGCATGAAATTCTACGAACTGGAAAGAGATCCGTCGCTTCGCTACACGGGCAACCTGAACGCCTCCCACAAGTGGGGGCTACCCGGTATCAAGCCCTGCCTTGCCTGTGGTGTGCAGCCAGAGGGGCGGACATCGGCCCAGTATCCATGCGTGGATTTGTCGGTGCTGCCAACCGAGGCACAGGAGAAGCTGTTGGATTCCTGGCCCGTCCCGCTCGAGGAATTCATCCGGTTGCGTGAGTGGGTGCGCCCGTTGGTGCCTCCGGACGCCGTGCTGAAAACGGGAGCGGGGTTCGGTCCGCTTCAGGGAACAGGTAGGGGCACCTTCGGCCAGCTCATCATGCGGAATCCCTGGTCGCTCTGCATGCGCCGCGAGGCCTTGGAACGATTGCAGAACGCGGGCGTGCGTGGCCTCCTGGGCTGCCCCACCGAGGTACGGTTCCGCACCAGAAACGCACCCGAGTTGCGGGACATCCAGTTCGAATCCCACGGGCGATTCCACCCGGACTGCCTGCCGCCCAGGGCGCCTCCGTGTCCCGCGTGTGGTGCCGACAAGGGCTACAGCGTCCCGGAGCCGTATTGGCTCGACGCCGCATCGCTGCCGGAGCACGTGGACATGTTCCGGCTGGCCGACGCCTCGACGCTCATCATCGCCAATGAGCGTTTGGTGGACGCGGTACGGCGCCTGGAACTGGATGGAGTCGTCTTCAAGGAGGTGGAGACTCGCTGAGTCGTCTTCGCGCTACCGCCTCGCCACGACGAGCCACGTCACTCCACCGAGCAGGATCTTCCCGTCAGCCCGAGAGGGCTCACATTCGCGGGCGACCTCCTCCTCCCACGCCCGCTGAGCCTCCGGCGGCAGCGCCTCCACGACCTTCGCCACGGGGCCCCCGAGCTCGCGAATCCAGCGCACGACGCCCGCCCCATCCTCCGCTTCCATCACGGGCACATGCATGGACTCGGCGTGCTCCAGCTCGAACCCGCTGCGCGTCAACAGCGGGCGCAGGCGCTCGGGGTCGGAGAAACGGAACACGCCCGGAGCATCGGGGTCCACGGGGGGAAATTGATGGAAACGGGCCAGGCTCCTGCGCGGCAGCGACCAGTACTCGACCTGCCCGGGACCCCCCCAGCATGCGCACACCAGGCGCCCGGAGGGACGGAGTGCCCGCCAGAGGCGCTCGAGCGCCCGCTCGGGCCGGGACATGTACATCAACGCCCAGCGCACGGTCGCCGCATCGAAGGACTGCTCCGGTACCTCGAGCGTCTCCGCATCCGCGGCACGGAACTCGATGTTCGAGAGGGCCAGGGCGCGTGCCTTCTCCCGTGCGGCCTCCAGCATGCCGTCGGACACGTCCGTTCCCAGCACGAAGCCGGAGGGGCCCACTCGCTGCGCGGCACGGAGGGATGGCTCGCCCATCCCCGAAGCCACATCGAGCACCCGCATGCCCGGCCGAAGGCAGGCCAGGTCGAGCATCCGCTCGCTGACGGGCGCCGTGAGGCGGGACTCCATCTCGTCGTACTGGCGGATGACGGTGGCGCGCTCGGCCCACCAGTTCCGTGGCGGCGGTCTCTGGGCTGTCATGTCTGATTCAGAAGTATAGAAGAGATGGGGCCCTGGCAGTGCCTCCGCTGGAGCTTGGGTGTGGCAAGCTCGCGGACCTGGCTGACGCCCACTGCCTGGAGAGGGTCATGACTTCTGCCTTCGTCGTGTCGCTGGAGCCTGGGAGGAGCTTCGCTCGCACGGGACTCCTGCTCGCCGCGCTGATGTCCACCCTGGGGTGCGGTGACAAGGAGCCGTCACCGTTGGAGGGCCCGGGGAGGCAAATCATCTCGGATCCCGGGAGCACGGAGCTCTGCCGCAAGCCGCTCTTCCCCGCGGACTCGCCGTGGAACAAGGACATCTCCACGGCGCCGGTCGACTCCCAGTCCAGCGCGGTCATCTCCTATCTGCAGGGCCGGGGCTGGGGGGCGGGACGCATGCAGATCGACTTCTCCATGGAGGTGCTCTGCACGGACGAGGCGCCGATGCGCTCGTTCCAGAAGACCAGCGACTTCTACTCGCCCGACTGTGACGACACGGCCATGCCGGTCCCGGTGGGTGGGGCGCTGGAGGGAGAGAGCGGCTACGAGTGCACCGGGGATGGGGATTGCCACCTGATCGTCATCCACCGGCCCACGCGGAAGCTCTACGAGCAGTGGCGGGCCCATCTCTCCGGCAACACGTACCAGGGCGGGTGCCTGGCGGTGTGGGAGCTCGACCGGCTCTACCCGGCCCAGGGGCGTGGCGAGCAGTGCACGAGCGCGGACGCCGCGGGCCTGCCCATCACGCCCCTGCTCTTCGACGCCGATGAGGTGGCGGCGGGCGAGATCAAGCACGCCATCCGCTTCATCCTGCCGAACGATCGGATCCGGAACGTGACGTACGTGCGCCCGGCGACGCACGCCACGCGGGCCGCGAGCGGCGGCACGAACGCGCCGCCCTATGGAGTGCGCCTGCGCCTCAGGGCCAACTATCCGGTGGACTCCCTGCCGACGGCGGGAGCCCGGGTCGTGGCGCGAGCGCTCCAGAAGTACGGAATGATCCTGGCGGACGGCGGCAACATCGCCCTGACGGCCCAGAGCGACCGGTTCACGAAGGCCAAATGGAATGGCCTGCTGGGCCCCTTGGATCTCCGGACGATCCAGCCCTCGGACTTCGAGATGGTGGAGGCCGGCCAGCGCTTCACCTGGACGGGGGACTGCGTGAGGACCCCGTGAGTGTCCCCCAGCCAGGAAGTCACTCGGGGATCCGAACGCCTTCGCATGGCGGCGCTGCGGAGCCCCCCACCCGCCCACCGGCCGGGCGAGCCAGCCCTCCGTGAGCCTCCTGGCCTGTGTGGCACGGGCCGGGACGCACCACCTTGTCCCTTGGGAAGGCGTGCGCCTTCGCGTGTCCGTATCGCACGAGGAGTGTCACCATGTTTGGAAGACGCAAGTCGAAGAAGTCCGATCCCGTGGATCCGGTGAAGCTGGAGACGCCTGGCGACAACAAGCCCTCCGTGGCGGCCGCCGACACCGGGACCTCCTTCGCCAGGGAGAGGGGCGGCGAGGCCGATGACATCCGGCCCCGCTACGACGCCCACCCCGTCCACCCCAGCGAGGGGCAGCGCTTCTCCTTCGACATCGACGGCCCCGTGCCCCACCCGCTTCAATCGCGCAGGTCGTGACAGGTGTAGCCCCCCTCGCCGGGCGCACGGGCGTCAGTGCCTCACCGTGCCTCGTGCAGGTTCGCCTCCGCCGTGCGGATCAGCTCTGAGACGCGCTTGTGGAGCCACGTGCCGAAGGGCTGCACGCGCTCGGGCTTCATGGGGCGGGGCAGCTTCTCGATGCTCTCGTCGAAGGGAATGATGGCCAGCTCCCCCGAGGGCGAGGCGACGCGACGGTCGAATGCGAAGGCCTTGTGGGTATGCCACCCGCCGTGGAACACGAGGAGCTCCTCCAGGTCCGTGTTGCCGGTGGCTTCCACGAGGCCGTCCATCTCATAGAGGTCGTCGCTGACCTCCAGACAGCTCCAGCCGCCACCCGTGACGTTGCCACACAGGAACATGGGCAGGCCGTCGTCGGCGCCACTGCCCACAATCCAGGTAATGGAGCCGTAGACGCGCAGGAAGTAGTCCCAGCTCGACTCGCGCTTCCTGGGCTTGCCCGGCTTCGCCGTCTTCCAACGGCCGATGCGCGCCTTGTGCATGCGCTTGAAGAAGGACGCATGCTCCTCGACCGAGGCGATGCGCTTCTTCTCCTTCGCTACGTCGAGCTGCTCCGCGACGAAGTGCCCCGTGGGGTAGCGCGTGTGCAGGTCCTTCAGCATGGCGATGGCCGTGTCCACGGCCTCGAAGGCGTCCTGGGGCTTCGGGAAGGCTGGGCCCTTGGGAGGAGGCGCGGGCTTGGGGGCGCCAGGCGCGGGCTTGGGCTCCGGATTGGAGAAGCGGGCCTTCTCGAGCTCGATGTTGCGCAGCTGGAAGCCGGCTTTTTCCCTGGCACGAACGCGCTGCTCGGCCCGCGCGAGGGCGGCTTCACGGCTCGCGAGGGTCGTCTGCTTCGAGTAGTCCTCGAACACATGCTCGCCGTCCACGCGGATGTCCCAGTACTTGGAGTCGTCCAGGTGGTATTCGCGGCGCGTCACGTACTTCGCCGACGCGTTCCACGGCGCGCCGTCCTTGAAGCCCAGCTTCCGGTAGCGCGCCAGCAGCGTCTCGACCCGCGAGGTCTCGATGCGGGAGACGAGGTGCGCGCCGTTCAGGGTGCCCCGGCAGATGAGAGACTGTTCGCCCCGAACCTCGATATCGACGTGGAGGAGACTGCTGAGCCGGTAGAGGGTGTGCCTGCGCTCGACGGGCTTCAGGCCCTTGAAGACCTTCGGATCTTCCTTGTGGAGCGAGCCCTCGCTCCAGATGCGCAACGCACCGCCCTGGTTGTAGAACCAGACTTCGTCCTTGGTGTCGAGCTGAGGGTCCGTGTACCAGATGGCCTCACCCGCATTGAGCTGCTGCAATCGTTTCCAGTTGGGCATGGTTGAAAGGCGCTCTTAGTCGGACGCCCAGGGTTCGTCGAAGAGGAAGTCGTCCGGATTCATCGGGTCGATGAGCAGCCGGAAGACGGCGCCCGGCATGAACAGCCCGCTGGCCATGACGGGAACGACCTTCTCCGCCTGGAGCTCCCTGTCGGGTTGCCCGTCCTCGCTCACCCGCAGCGTCATGGCGATCACGGGGTTGTTCGCGATCCAGGAGCCGGTCTGGCGCGCCGACACCACCGTGGCCCGAGCGAGGTCCCCCGTCTCGCGGATGCGCTGCGCATTCTTCTGCTGGCGGGCTACTTCGTAGCTCAGGTAGAGCGTGATGAATAGGACGATACCTGCGATGAGATAGAGCATTGGGTTCGACGGGATGGGTCATCCAGCGGTTGGGCTGTCAACGGATGGCAGGACGGTAACCCGCTGCGTGTGCTGCCTCAAGCCCATCACGGTATCACGAAGGCAATCCGCCTCGGTGAGGCCGACCCCACCGTCAGCACCCGCGCCTCGACAACGGCTATCAATCAGCGCGTCTCCGAATAACTTCGGGGCCTCATCCGCGCCAAGACGGGAATGCTCTCGGGGCAGAAGGCCTATGTGGGGCTAGTACTACGCGGTCACTTGCTCCAGAGTCCGAACGGCTTTCCCTCGGGGCGCCTCTTCGGACACTGTAGAGCCTCCTGCGGAGCCTTCTGTTGGAAGCTAGTTTAGAGCCCTGATCTGGATCTGTGAACATTAAGGGCAGCAATGTTCGGATGCTGTTGAGTGCGAGCAGGCAGGTTGAGTCTTTGTCCTCTCAAGTTGGAGTATTGAGTAGACATGAGCTTTGTGTGAAGCAGGACCGTCCAGTTGACCGTGTTGACTGCGATCATGCCCCTATCAAAAAGGGTGTGGATGTCGGACCTTAGTAGTAGGCCATTCTGAACTGCGTTGGTTGAACGGCCATTGTATGGAACAATATGTGCAGCCTCGAGGACTTCCTCAAGAGTGCATTGCGTTATGGCGCATTTCCCCTGATATGCATTTATGAGCTTTCTGCGAAATGCCGGCTGCCCCTGGCGCTGGACGATCGCGGCCAGAATCCAAGACCTTGCATCTTCATTGCTGCTGGGATCAAAATGCCCATTCGCATCGACAGTGCTGGCGGTGGTGGCAATGTCCGTCTTGGAGGCAATTGCTGCTTGTGGAGGTTCGGCGAGTTCCCTTTCAAGAGTACGTAAATCAGTCCCGTTCTCGTCGATGCTAATGTAGAGGCGGATCCTCTTTTGCCCGTTACCTCCTTTGCTGTCAGGGCGTTGCCCAATCGGCTTCTGTGCAGCAGCCAGGGCTTTTCTCAGCTTGTCGAAGTCGCCGATGCGGGTCAATTCTATGGGAAAGCCATGGTCTCCGCTCAAATTCAGGCGGCGTTGATTATAGGACAGGTTGGCTTTTTGTGTTGTCAGGGAGTCTACTACGGCGTCATCGATTGTCGCCCCCCTTAGCGCTAGCCGCTCCAGCAATAGCCGGAAGCCCTGGTCATAGTCCTGATTCCGCTTGAATGGAGAATTGGTGCCTCCGCCCTTAGATTCAATTAGTAGAGTGGTTTTGCCACTTATTACTTCAAGAGAGAAGTGGGCATCAATTTCTTTCCCGGCGGCGTTCTTGATGGCGAGAAGAGTCGAGGTGATCATGTTGTTATTTGTGATTGCGTTAGAGTTGATGGTCAGTTCGTTGAGAGGAAGTGGCGAAATAGCCGATGCTGGGCGATTCTTAGTACCACCTGGTCACATTAGGCACCACCCCAAGGGAAGCAGGCCCCGAAGGTCCTCCAGTGTCCGAGAAGGCCACCTCCGAGTGGAAAGCCGCTCGGATGTCGGAGCATGTGACCGCGTAGTACTAGTGGAGTGTCCACGAAATCCTTGGACATAGTCGCGGGGTAGAGAGAGTCGGCTTCCGGGCGCGAGCTCAAGCAACTGGTCCGATGGTCGGACCAGTTCGGGCCAACCGCGACCGGAAGGTGTCCCTCGCAACGTGGCTGGAACCTCTACCGACTATGTCCAAAACCTTCGTGGACAGTCCCCGCGTCGTCTTCGCGCTCCTGTTGAGCAACCTCGACGAGCAGCCTGCCTACGTGGCGGGCCAGGTGTTCGAGCGCTTCGCCGAGGCGAGGGTGAAGCCGCCCCCGCGCTGAACACCTGGCCGCCGCCTCAGGGCTTCAGGTAGGGGCCGTCCACGCCCACCTTGCCCGGCGCCGGGTTGCCCGGGAGGTCGAGGACGTACACCCGCAGGTTGCCCTTGCCGGAGACGCTGGCGGTCAACGTGCCGCTGGTCACGGTCTTCACGTCACCGGTGATGGCGTCCTTGTAGGTGCCGTTGGGGATGCCGTTGAAGGTGGCGCCTCCGGAGATGGTCACCAGCGCGAAGCTGTCCACGCCCCTGGCCGGGTCCGTGAAGCGCCGCTTGAAGGCCATTCCTCCCGCGACGCCTTCCGTGGAGTACTGCCCCTTCTGGAGCGCGGGGATCTTCCGGCGGATCTGATTGAGGCGTTGCAGGTGCTTCGCCAGCGGCTTGTTGAGCGTCTCGGCGACCTTGCCCGAGGCGCTGCCCACCACACCGAAGTCCGAGGCCGAGACGCTGCCCTCGAGGTTGTCACCGTAGTAGGCGCGGCCGGTGGTGGCCAGGGCACACGTGGGGCCGCAGTCGATGGGCTTGCCGGCCTGGAACTCGATCTCCGAGCCGTAATACAGCGTCGGGATGCCGCGGAAGGTCCACATCAGGCTCATGTTCTCCGCCCAGGCGTCGGTGCCTCCGGCGTAGCGGGTGCTGGACTTGTTCGGGCCGTAGTCGTGCGAGTCGACATACACGACGTTGTAGGTGGCGTCGTTGTAGCTGTCGTCCGAGTCCTTTCCGTTGAAGAAGGCGTTGCTGGCCTCGCCGAAGTTCATGTGCATGCGCATGTCGATCACGCTCATGCCGGAGAACTGGCTGTGATCCGGCGTGTGGTAGACATTGCCCTGGAGGAAGGCATTGGTGGACGTGGGCTGCGCGGAGGTGCCCTGGGCCTGCTCGTAGTTGTACTGCTCGAGCGCGGCCGTGGTGTCATCCGTGCTGTAGGTCCGGCGCTCCTTCCAGGTGAAGAACTGCGCGGAGTGGTTGGGTGAGCCGCGGTTCCACTTGTCATTCACGAACGAGCCGACCTCGCCGAACATGAAGAAGTCCTTGCCCTTGGCGCCGAACTTCGCCTGGGCGTGCTGCTGGGCGGCGGGCAGCAGGCGCCGGTTCCAGGTGACGCGGGGGATGTGGACCGCGGTGTCGATGCGGAAGCCATCCACGCCCATGTCGATGTACTTGTTGTACACGTCGATGAGGAAGTTCTGCACGGGCGTGCTCTCCGTGTTGAAGTCCGCCAGATCCTCGTGGATCCAGCAGCTGCGCGAGTCCTCGCCCTCCCAGTTGCCAATCCAGCACTGGTGGTAGTACTGCGCCGGGAACATGCCGGAGGTGGGGTTGGGCCACTGGCAGTTGTAGAGGCGATAGCCCTCCTTGCTGTAGCCGCCGGTGGGAACGCCCCAGTTGCGGCAGGTGTTGCCCGCGGGCTCGGCCGTCGACCACAGGTCCCCGTTGTAATAGGACTTGCCGGAGGTGGGCTCCACGGTCAGACCGTCATAGGTGAAGCCAGACACGGGCGCGTCGTAGTACCAGCTCCACTGGCTGTCGCGCACGCCGTAGACCTTGGGCGAGAACAGCCCCTTGGCGCCCCAGCGGCTGGAGTGGTTGTAGACCACGTCCTGGATGATCTTGATGCCCTTGGCGTGGGCGGCGTTGATGAGATCCTGGTAGCTCGCGCCGGAGGACTCCAGGCGGGGGTCGACCCGGTAGAAGTCCCAGCCGTGGTAGCCGTGGTAGTCGTAGTCGGAGCGGTTGAGCACCACCGGGGTGATCCACACGGCGGAGAAGCCCAGGGCCTTGATGTAGTCGAGCTTCTGGATGAGGCCCTTGAAGTCGCCGCGGAACATCGGATCGTTGTTGGCGGCGTTGCCCGACTGCGTGTGCATGCTGCCGCCGCGGTTGTTCGAGGAGTCGCCGTCGTAGAAGCGCGCGGTTAGCACGAAGTAGATGGAGTCCTCGCGGATGTCTCCACCCAGCGGCTGTCCCGGGGGGACGGGAGGAGGGGCATCACCCGTGGTGGCCGAGGCCGAGATGCTCGCGGCGGACTTGTTGCCTGCGGCGTCGAAGGCCTTGACCGTGTAGAGGTAGGCCGTGCGGGCGCTCAGGCCGGTGTCGCTGTAGCTCGTGGAGGAGGTGGTCCAGGTCTTCGTGCCCTGGGTGCCGCCGGTGCGCACCAGCTCGTAGCCCGTCACGGCGCGATCATCGGTCGAGGCGTTCCACGACAGCGTGATTTGCGTGCCAGAGGCCGAGGCGGTGAGCCCCGAGGGGATGGACGGTGCGCTCGTGTCCGGGGGGAGCGTCACACACGGGGAGGCGGCGTTGGCGGTGACCACGCCATCCTTGACGGTGAGCCGCCCCGTGCCCAGGGCGTAGTCCGAGCCGTTGTTGTTGTCCCAGGTGGTGCCGTTGTTGAACGCGGCCTTCATTCCCGTGGCGGCGCCCAGGGCGACGGTCTTCTTCACCCAGTTGGCGCAGGCCGTCTCGTTCATCGCCACACCGGGCGGCGTGGTCCAGGTGCCACCGGTCGGTGCGTAATGGATGTTGACGGTGCTCCAGCCGCGCGTGCCGGTGAAGTAATACACCTCGGCCTGGTTGTTGGTGGAGGTGGTGCAAGGGGTGCCCGCGTTGGCCAGGAGCTGGCCATTCTTGATCTGGTGGGTGCCGCTGGCCGGGATGTTGTAATTGGCACCAGACTGGTTGTTGTAGTTGTCCCAGTGATTCTGCCCATCGGTGAAGACGGCCTGGAAGGTGCTCGCCGTTCCCGTGGTGAGCACCTTCATCACCCAGTTCGTGCACGCCGGGCTCAGGGACTCGCCCGGCGTGGCCGTCCAGCTTCCGCTGGCATTGTGGTGGATGTAGGGCGCGCTCCACGCCTTGTAGGGTGTGTAATAATAGACAGTCGCCGTGCCAGCGAACGCGGACGGACTCATCAGCATCAGCGCCAGCAGGGCACTTCCTCTCCAGCGGACTCTCATGTGCTCGCGACCTCTCCAGGGGGGAAGGACAGCGGGCACCGGTATAGTCTTTTCTGGATTTTCTGGAAATCAGGGCAGCCGGTCATCGGCGAACGAAGCAGGCTTGGCGTACGTGAAGGGAGCAGGAGGGGTGAGAGCGATCCATGCGTCCCGCGGCCGCGCGTACCTCGAGCTGGCCGACGCGACGCCGGCCGATGCCGAGCGCGGGATGGCGATGCTCGAGAAGCGGGTGGGGTGAGGCCAAGGGTCGGGGCTCTGCGGAAATAACGACACCGGACAGTTTCGGAACTTGACGGTTCCGGAACTCGCTAGTATCAACATCATCACGAGGATGACTGCATGACTCAGAACGATGACGACGCCATTGCCGTCGAGCCTGCACAGCCAGGACGCAAGCGAGACCACTCGCGCGACGCGAAGATCCTCGAGGCCACGCTCGAGGTTCTCGCCGAGGTGGGCGCAGCGGGCCTGACAATGGACATCGTGGCCGCGCGAGCCGGAGCCGGGAAGGCGACCATCTACCGCCGATGGACGTCGAAGACAGAGCTGGTCATCGACGCCGTCGCGCACATGAAACGCAATCAGGTCGATCTCGAGCGTCTGCCCGACACGGGCACGCTCCGCGGAGACCTGCTCGGCCTGTTCAAGCCGCAGTCGATCGAAGAAAGCGAGCGCAAGCTCAAGATCATGACAGGGCTCGCCTCGTTGCTCTCGCAAGACCAGGCGCTCGCCGACGCGGCAACCGCCGCGGTCGTCCAACCGTGGGCCGAAGCGCACTTCGCGCTGATGCGGCGAGCGGTCGAACGCGGCGAGATCTCGGCGTCCGCCGACATCGGCACTCTGTCCCAGGTCATCCCGTCGATGGCCGCCTACCGCACCCTGGTTCAGCGCAAGCCGATCGACCTGGCCTTCCTCGTGTCGATGGTTGACGGAGTCATCATGCCGGCCCTCCGGCGTCAGCCCTCGGAGGTACCACCCGCTTCGACAGGTCACAGACCTGTTCCCACCACCTCACGGGTCGACGAATCCCCGTTGCCCCGACGAGCCTCGAGCGTGCGGAAACGCTCGAAAACCTGAACCTGCATAGGAGAGAGTCATGACCGTCAGCGTTACCAACCACCTCAACTTCCGTGGCGATGCTCGTGCGGCGCTGGAGTTCTACCAGTCCGTGTTCGGCGGCGACCTCACCATCGTCACCTACAAGGACGCCCAGAACGTCCAGGCTCCGTCCGAGGCGAATCAGGTGATGTGGGGCCAGGTCGCCGCCAAGAATGGCTTCCGGGTGATGGCGTACGACGTGCCGTCCCGGATGCCGTGGGACGAAGGCAAGAATGCATTCTTCGTCTCTGTCCGCGGTGACTCGGATAAGGAAATCACCGCGCTCTGGGAAAAGCTCTCCGTTGGCGCGACCGTCGCGCAGCCGCTGGCGCCGTCGGGATGGGCGCCCCTCTACGGCATGCTCAAGGACCGCTTCGGCATCACGTGGGTCCTGGACGTCGCTACGGAGTACAAGGCGTCCTGAGCCAGCGAAGGAGCGGGTGTGGTGGCGCTGGCTCGCACCTCCTCTTCACCGCTCCTCCGGGAGGCAGTGGCAGCTACACGTTCCTCGCCGGCCTCAGCTCCACCCGTTGCGGCGGAAACGGGGTCTGGCGCCTCTGGTAGACATGCGCCTCACGGGCCTCGGGTGTTGGCTCGGAACCAGCCCGGCTCCGCGCGCACCACGGTGTTGCCCGTGAACATGCCCCGGGTGAACACCGGATCCTCGAAGAACACATAGGGATGCACGAGCTCGGGCCGGCTCGCGGCCTCCAGCCTGGCCGAGAGCGTCGGCGGCAGCGTGAAGTCGAGTGCACGCAGGTTGCTCTCGAGCTGCTCCAGCCTGCTGGCGCCGATGATGGTGGAGGCCACCGCGGGGCGCGTCGCCACCCAGTTGAGCGCCACCTGCGCGGGCGGGTGCCCCACCTCCTTCGCCACGGCGACGAGCTGCTCGACGATGGCCCACGGCCGGTCCTTCAAGAACTTGTCGGCAATGGGCAGACCGGTGGCCAGGAGCGCGTGGGCACGCCCCTCTCCTTTCAACCGCGAGCCCTCGCGCGTGTATTTGCCCGACAGGAGCCCACCGGCGAGCGGGCTCCAGGGAACGATGGCCGCCCCCAGCTCGAGTGCCGCGGGAATGTGCTCGCGCTCGATGTTGCGCTCGGCGAGCGAATACTCCAGTTGCAGCGCCGAGACCCGCTCCCAGCCGTTGCGCTCGGCCAGCGTCTGGGCCCGAGCGAAGTACCAGGCCGGCACGTCGGAGAGGCCGATGTACCGGACCTTGCCCTCGCGCACGAGGTCGGTCAGGGTCCGCATCACCTCCTCCACGGGCGTCAGGCCATCCCAGGCGTGGAGCCAGTACAGGTCCACGTAGTCCGTCTTGAGGCGGCGCAGCGAGCCTTCGAGCGCGCGGTAGATGTTCTTGCGCCCGTTGCCGCCCGCGTTGGGGTCTCCCGGCGAGGTGCCCATGGTGAACTTGGTGGCGATGACGGCCTGGTCTCGCTTGCCATGCTTCGCGAAGAAGTCGCCGATGATGCGCTCGCTCGAGCCGGCGGTGTACGCATCCGCGGTGTCGATGAAGTTGCCGCCCGCCTCCAGGTAGCGCGCCAGGATTTGATGGGCGGTGCTCTCCGGGTTGCCCCAGCCGAACTCGGTACCGAACGTCATGGTGCCCAGCGCCAGCGGGCTCACCCGGAGCCCCGAGCGGCCAAGCAGGTGGTACTGCGTCAGGGAATCAATGTGATGGGTAGACATGAGGGTGCTCTCAATCCCTGGCAAGTTGTCTTGCCTTCGCGTTGTCGACAGGCCCTCTCAGGGGCCCGTCTTGCCGCTACAGATAGGGGGAAGCACACCCGAGGGCGACCCGCTTCTTGCCCTGAACGCCAGGAGCTAAGGCACGACTCCCGGCGCTTCGCCGGCCTCGACCTCCGCGCCGTAACGCAGCGACTCCCACGCGAGCATCACCTTCTTGCGCGCGGGGCCCCAGCGGTAGTCACCAAAGACGCCCGTCTTGCGCAACACGCGGTGGCAGGGGATGAGCAACGCCACGGGGTTGTCTCCCACCGCCGAGCCCACCGCTCGCACCGCTTTCGGGTTGCCGATGGCTTGGGCAAGGTCCTCGTACGTGGCCACGTGGCCCGGGGAGATGCGCAGCAGCGCCTGCCACACCTGCACCTGGAAGGGCGTGCCCTTCACCAGCACTGACAGCGGCGTGGGCTCGCGCGGGGGCCGCGAGGGGAAGATGCGCTCCGCCCACGTGGCGGTCGCATCGCGGGACTCCATGAAGGTGGCACGCGGCCACTGCGCACGCAGCGACACCAGGGCCTCCTCCGCGGACTCGTCGGAGAGGAAATGCAGGCCGCAAATGCCGCGCTCACAGACGGCGATGAGGCAGTCCCCGAAAGGCGACGGGTGGATGCCGTGGCGCACGGTGAGTCCCTCGCCGCCCAGCTTGAACTCGCCCGGTGTCATGGCGGTGAGGGTGACGAAGAGCTCGTGCAGCCGGCCGCCGCCGGACAGGCCCACGGCGTAGGAGGTGTCGAGCACGCTGTGCCGCTCGGCCAGCAGGCGGCGGGCCGAAACGAGCGTGTGCACCTGGAGGAAGCGCTTGGGGCTGATGCCCGCCCAGCGGGTGAAGAGGCGCTGGAAGTGGAAGGGGCTCAGGCCCACGTGCGCGGCGACGTCGTCCAGAGAGGGCTGCTCGCGCGCATGGGCGTCGAGGTAGAGGATGGCCTGCTCGATTCGGGCGTAGTCGCTGGTCGCCATGCTCCGGCTCCTGGGATGGGTGCTCCTGTACCCGGTATGGCCGCCAGGTCGCGCGGGAGCAACCCGGTTCTTGCGCTCCTTCGCGCCGCCAGATGCCGCAAGAAGCGGGTGGCTCACCCGGTGCGGGTCTCCCTAGCCTGCCGCGCGTTCTACCCACGTCTGGAACTTCGATGCGTCTCTACGACTATCTCCCCTCCGCCAATGGCTACAAGGTCCGACTCCTGCTCTCCTGGCTGGGCAGGCCCTATGAACTGGTGCCCGTGGACATCTTCGCTGGCGAGAGCCGCACGGAGGACTTCCTGCGGCGAAAGAATCCCGACGGGCGCATCCCCGTGCTCGAGCCCGAGCCGGGCCGCTTCCTGGCGGAGTCCAACGCCATCCTCCTCTACCTCGCGCGGGGCACGCGGTTCCTGCCGGAGGATGCCTTCGAGCGCGCCCAGGTCGACCAGTGGCTCTTCTTCGAGCAGAACAGCATCGAGCCCAACGTGGGCACCGTGCGCTTCTGGCACCTGACGGGCCGCGCGTCCCGCTACCCGGAAGCCTTCCGTCTGCGCGTGGAGCGAGGCCATGAGGCGCTCGCGGCCCTGGAGCGGCACCTTCACGGGCGCACGTTCCTCGTAGGCGAGCGACCCACGGTCGCGGACATCGCGCTGTATGCGTACACGCACGTGGCACCCGAGGGCGGCTTCTCCCTGGAGCGCTCCCCCGCCGTGTCCGCGTGGCTGGAGCGCGTGAAGGCCCTGCCCGGCCACATCGGGGCGCTGGCGCCGTACTCCGCCAACGCGCACGTGACAGCCGCCTGAGGACCGCCTTCTCAGGGGCGGGGCCAGCCCCTCCGTCGGGCTATCAGGGGTAGTCGACGACGTCCACCACGCGCTGCGGGATGTTGGACAGGTGGCCGCCTGGGCCCTCGAGACGAAGGATCGGTGGTACGGCTCAGGAGGCCTTGGCGAGGAGCACGTCGCGCAGGAGCGTGCTCGCCGACGGGGCCTCCGGGTCACGCTCCAACCAGCGGGGGACGGGCAGTCCCTTGGAGCGGAGGAAGGGGGCGTTGAAGAGCTTGCTCGCGTAGCGGTTGCCGGAGTCGCACAGCACGGTGACGACGGTGTGCCCAGGTCCCATCTTCCGGGCGAGGCGGATGGCACCGGCGACGTTGACGGCGCTGGAGCCCCCGAGGAAGAGGCCCTCGTGCTCGATGAGGTCGAAGAGGATGGGGAGGGCCTCTTCGTCGGAAATCTGGAAGAACTCGTCGATGGGAGCGCCCTCGAGGTTGGCGGTGATGCGGCCCTGGCCGATGCCCTCGGTGATGGAGGAGCCCTCGGCCTTGAGCTCGCCACGGGTGTACCAGTGGTAGAGCGCGGCCCCCATGGGGTCGGCGAGCCCGATGACGATCTTCGGGTTGAGCTCCTTGAGGGCCATGCCGACGCCCGCGAGCGTGCCGCCGGAGCCCACGGCGCAGATGAAGCCATCCACGCGGCCCTCGGTCTGCCTCCAGATTTCGGGGCCCGTGGTCTCGATGTGGGCCCGGCGGTTGGCGACGTTGTCGAACTGGTTGGCCCAGATGGCGCCATGGGGCTCGCGGGCGTTGAGGGCCTCGGCGAGGCGGCCGGACACCTTCACGTAGTTGTTGGGGTCCTTGTAGGGGACGGCGGGGACCTCGATGAGCTCGGCGCCCATGAGGCGCAGCGTGTCCTTCTTCTCCTGGCTGTTGGTGTCGGGGATGACGATGACGGTGCGGTAGCCGAGGGCGTTGCCCACGAGCGCCAGGCCGATGCCGGTGTTGCCGGCGGTGCCCTCGACGATGGTGCCGCCGGGGCGGAGCAGGCCGCGCGAGACGGCATCGCGGATGATGAAGAGGGCGGCGCGGTCCTTCACGGACTGGCCCGGGTTGAGGAACTCGGCCTTGCCGAGGATGGTGCAGCCGGTCAGCTCGGAGGCGCGCTTGAGCTTGATGAGGGGCGTGTTTCCAATGGCCGAGATGACGTCGTGGTGGATGTGCATGGGGGCGGGTGAGACCGTATCAGTTCGCCGCCAGGAAGTTGCGGACCTGGGCGGTGTGGTAGCGGACGAGGAGCGTGTTGATGAGGGGCAGGGCGCGTTCCACCATCTCCGCCGCCTGTCCCGGCGGCAGTCCGGTGAGCCGGTCACTGAGCATCTGGGCCTCGCGCACGAACAGCGAGTACATGGCCTTCGTGTAGAGGAGCAGGTCGTCCACCCGGAAGCCCAGGGCCTCGGTGAAGCCCGCTTTCTTGAGCTGGCCCCACTGCTCCACGAGGAAGGCGTCGTCGCGCGCCAGCACCGTGCGTCCCCCCTTTTCGCGTGTGACCAGCAAGCCCAGTTCCACCATGCGCTCCAACTCCGCCCGGCTCACGCCCGCCTCCTTCAGGAGTGCCGCCGCGCTCACCGTGTCCGGCTGGCCGACGACGCCAATCGAGGGCCCCAGCCGCTGGCGCACCTCGGTGATGAGCTCGCGCTGCTTGGGGGTGAAGGCGTCATCGCGCTCGCCCAGCATGGCGCGGATGGCCTTGAGCGGCAGGAAGCGCTCCTCCTGGAGCTGGCGGATGAGGTGCAGCCGCTTCAGGTGCTGCTCTCCGTAGAAGGCCATGTTGCGGCCCGTCTTCTGTCCCTCCGGCAGCAGGCCCTGCTGGATGTAGAAGTGCACCACCTGCCGCGACAGGCCCGCGCGCTCGCACAGGTCCTTCATGCGGTACGGAAAGGCGGAGCGATCCACCGCCGTCCGCCCTGGCCGCCCGGCCGCCGCCTGGGACCGACGCCGCTCGCCACGCGCCGCCATCACGGTACCTCCATAGGAGACCGGCACCACCGCCGGTGCTCGCACGCTAACACCTGCTCATCCCGGGTGAAGCGTTGACCGGGCAACAGTGCGCCGGTGGGGTCCGCGCGCCATGGATGTTGGCGCGTTTTCGTGAACTTGACGGTGTGTCAAGTGTCACTGGACACTTGATGCCAACCCCCCGCGGTCCTTCGTACCCCTGGCGGATCCTCCTTCCGCTTCGAGAGCTTCCATGCGTCCGTTCTCTCCCGGAGTGCCGTGGTCCGTATGCGTGTGCGTCCTGATGCTGGCGTGCGGCGCGTGCGGCCCGAGTGAATTCGACACCACCCGTGTTCCCCCGCCGCCCGTCACACTGGGCGAGGACTTCTTCGGCGTCCTGTGCGACCGCATGGGGGCGCTGCTGCTGCCAGAGGATCTCTCGGGCGCGGCCGTCCACGGCGTCTGCCATCCCGGGCCGGACGGCCAGTACGCGGCGAGCGTGGACACGGCGCGGCTGCCGCCGCTGGTGGATGGCTCGGTGAACGCGGCCGGTCAGCCCGTGAGCCTGGCCGAGCAGGAGACGAAGCGGGCGGAGGCGCTGGTCCGGCTCGCGGAGCTGGCCCGTCAGCGCCCGCGCGTGGTGGCCGCGCTGGATGCGCTCTTCCCGGACGTGGAGGTGCCGGTACGCGACGTGTCCAATCCGGACGCGGCGCTGACATGCGGCCCGGCGAATCCGGAGCGGGCGCGGCTGCACGCGGAGCTGGCGGCGCTCCTGGGGCGCATGACGGCGATGTACGGTGACGGCACGCTGCCGGACACGACGCGGGCGCTGGGCTCGTGGCTCGAGTCCTTCGCCAATTCGCCCGAGGCCACCCAGGTGTTGGCCGAGCTCGCGGCGCGCCAGGGTTATCAGCCCTCGGAGCGGACGCTCGGGGCGCTGCGGCCGCTGCTCGCATACCCGGGGATGCGGAACCTGCTGGATGCCAGCACGCGCGTGGTGGCTCCCAGCGCCTCGCCCGGCCCCGCGCGCACCGCGTTCACGTCGATGCTGGAGGTGGCGCACCACGCGCTGCGGACCGTGGAGCCCGAGGAGGCGCGCGCGCCGCTCTCGGTGACGCACGACAAGGTGACGGGGCGGGACGTGCTGTCGCGCCCGCGCACGGCGACCGAGTTGTTGTCCACCCTGATGCTCACCGAGGCGGGATCCGCGCCCTCCGGGTCGCCAGTGCTCGCTCCGCGGCGTGACCGGCGTGGGGTGGCGGTGGTGACCTCGGTGGGGTTGCCCTTCGTGGACGCGGATGCTGACGGGCTGCCGGACGTGGACGGGCTCGGCCGGTTCGTTTCGGGCTCCACAGCGCCGGTGCCCTCGCCTTTCCCCGTGCCGGGCGAGCAGGACACGGCGGCGCGGGACGCCGAGGGCCGCGCGCTCTCCGGTCCGGGTGGCTCACCGCTGTATGCCTACGTCAATGCCCGGCGCACGCTGCTGGGGCAGATGCTCTCCGAGGTGCGGCCGATGATGACCTCGGACGCTACGCACCCGCGCAGCACGGTGATGCAGCTGCTGGACGGTCTGCCGGTGGTGCTGGGCCCACGCGACGGTGCGAAGTCGAGCACGCGCGAGTACCCGCCCGTGACGGTGACGTATGACGCCTTCCACGCGGACGAGTCGCCGGTGTTGGACCTGGTGCACGCGGGCGCGCAGGTGCTGGGGCACCCGTCCGCGGACGACACGCTGGTGATGACGCGCGCGCTGGTGACGAACCACCCCGGCGACGTGGCGCGGCTGGTGGGACTGCTGCGAGCCCTGCTGCGCTCGGTGGACGCGCACCCGGAGGCGGAGCTGAAGGAGGGCAACACGCTGCGGGACGACCTGGTGGACGTGCTGGTGGAGATCTCCCGCGAGCCGGGGTTGCTGGAGGACATCGTGAAGGCGCTGGCGCAGCCCGACTCCCAGGGGCTGGGCCCGGCGTTCGCGAGCTTCATGGAGCACCGCGATGGCATCGACTACGACCGCAACGCGCTCAACGGCCCGCCGAGGAACGAGACCGTGGGCGACAATGGCAATCCGAGGACCCTGGTGGACCGGGCGCAAGCGGACGCGGGGTTGAACCAGAGCCTGTTGCAGCGCTTCCTCCGCATCGTGCACGACGCCAACGGGGTGACGTTCTGCAACAAGGCCGGCGCGGTGGTGCACGCGCGCGGGGTGCCGCTCGCGGGCAACCTCGACCTGCCGTTGTTCGGTGGAACCTACAAGGAGTGCGAGGTCTTCAAGGTCGACAACATGGCGGTGTTCTACCTGCAGTCCATGGTGGGCAAGGCACAGCTGTACATGCGGCCTTCCATCATCCGGGATGGAGTCCTCGGCATCGGTGCCACGACCGTGAGCGTGATGGAGCAGTCCAGTGGCATCACCGGCTTCTGGGACGCGGCCAACAGCAGGACGCTCCGGCCGAAGACCGAGTGGCTCGGCCGGATGATCGTGTTCGACCAGGTGAACGACAGCCCGACCTCCAGCGGGAAGAACTACATCACCAACCGCTTCCTGAAGGATTTGCAGGGAGCGAACATCGGCAGCTCGGTGTGTCCGGAGCGGGTGATCGACGATCCGGACCCGGACGCGGCGGATGCCGCACCGGATGGAAGGATTCGCGGCCTGCGTGCCTGCGCGGCGGATGAGTGGTTCCCCGTCCGCAACCCGGACACGTTGCTGATGCTGGAGAAGGAGGGCTTCTTCAAGGCCATCCGCCCCCTGCTGCTCGCCTTCACGAGCCGTGACCGGGAGGACCTGTTCATCCAGATGATGGAGGTGATGCACCGGCACTGGATGAGTGACCAGGCTCCGGCGAAGGACTGCAAGCTGACGAGCAACCCGGATGATCCGCGCTCCCAGTGCTCGCGAGCGGGTGCGAAGCAGCTCGAGCCCCTGCTGGCGGAGCTGCTGCGCGGGGACGCGCTCGGAAGCCTCCAGTCGGTGGTGCCCAAGCTCCAGGCCCTCCAGGTGCCGCACTGCACGGCGGTGGATGCGAGGACGAAGCACTGCACGCGCACCGAGATGCGGGATGGCGTGAAGGTGCTGGGGGAGCTGGTGCGGACGGCCATCGACCCGGCCCGGGCCCAGGAGGTGGGCCTGACGGACCGGCGTGGCGGCTCCACGCACGTACGGCAGGACGGAGTGACGCGGGCGCAGGTGACGCCGTTGTCGCTGGCTCTCGATGCGCTCTCCGCGATGGACGATGCGTTCGACCGGTACGCGGCCGAGCATCCCGGTGAGCCGGACCGGCGCGAGGCCTTCAAGGACGCGGCGTCGCGGCTGGCGGACCAGTTCCTCGCGGTGCGGGGCGAGCGCGAGACATCGGAGCTCGTGAACCCGCTGACGTCGCGGCTGCTGCCACCGGCGATCGACCTGCTGCGCTCGGAGCTGTACGCGCGCTGCCCGGAGACGTGGACGCCTCCCTACAAGCGGTGCACCTGGATGCGGGACGAGGTGACCCAGCAGGCAGAGGACGTGCTGGGCGGTCCGGTGTTCGCGACGACATGGGACTTCCTGGATGCGGCGCGGCGGGACGCGGCGCTGTGGACCCAGGTGGAGGGGTTGACGGGCTACCTGTTGAATCCAGACGCGGCGGGGTCCTGGCCGGCGGTGCTGGGGACGGCGGTGGACGCGGTGCAGTTGCTGGCCTCGGAGGGGAAGCATCGCGTGCCACTGGCGCACCTGGCGGCGGAGGCGTTGAAGCCCGGGGAGCTGGTGGATGCGACGCTGGTGCTGGGACGCCGGGTGGCGGGCAAGGTGTACGCGGAGGACGGAAAGACCCAGGTGTGCGCGAGGGAGATGGACCCGCATGAGTTGATGTCCGGGGTGCTCGCCCGACTGGTGACACCCACGGCGATACCGGGTGAGGCGGTGCCACGGACGCCGTTGGAGGTGCTCACGGAAGCGGTGTCGGAGGTCCAGCGGGTGGTACCCGGACGGAGGGAGGCGCGCTCGGCGGAGGACTACCAGCGCATCGCCCGGGAGGTGGTGTCGTTCCTGGTGGATCCGGAGCACGGGCTGGAGCGGTTCTACGCGGTGGCGAACAAGGCTGGAGGTGCGCCGTGAAGGTGCTCGGGTCCATGACCTCTCTGTCGATTCCCGTGGTCCTCCTGGGCGCGCTCCTGGCCGCGCCGCTCGCGAGCGCCAGCGGTCTGTACGTAGGAGATCGCGGCGTGCGCCCACTCGGGCGCGGAGGGGCCTTCGTCGCGGGCGCGGATGACCTGGGAGCCATCTGGTACAACCCGGCGGGTCTGGTGGACGCGGGTCCGAGCGTACTGTTCGATGGCTCCTGGGTGCGCTTCTCCACGGACTTCACGCGGCGGGTGGAGGTGACGAACGGCGCGGGAGCCTCGCAGGTGAGCGAGCTGCCCTCGGTGCGGGGCTCGTCCGAGTTCCTGCCCATCCCCACGGTGGCGGGTTCCTGGGCCTACGGTGAGCGCAAGCAGCTCGTGGTGGCCGCGGGCGTGCTGGCGCCGCAGATGGCGGTGATGAGCTACCCCCTGGCGCTGGAGGATGGCACTCCGTCCCCCTCCCGGTATTCGCTGGTCACGCTGGATGGCTCGCTGCTGGTCATCCCCGGAGTGTCGGCGGCATACCGGCCCTTCGACTTCCTCCAGGTGGGCGCGGGCGTGAACGTGCTCACGGGCAGCTTCGTGACCCAGACCGTGTTCAACACGAGCCCTCCGGAGCGGCTGCTCTCGGCGCCGGAGGATCCGTCCTACGACGCGCTGGCGGAGCTGAGGGCCACGGGCCTGCTGGCGCCGAGCGCGAACGCCGGCATCCTCGTGCGCCCGGCGAAGTGGCTGCGCGTGGGGCTGAGTGGACAGCTCGGGTACACGCTGGACGCACCGGCCACGGTGCGGGTGCGGTTGCCGAGCGCGGCGGTGTTCGCGGGGGCTCGGCAGGAGGGCGAGGGGGCGCGGCTGAAGCTCACGCTGCCGGCGATCCTCCGGGCGGGGGTAGAGGTGCGGCCTGTCGAGGCTTTGAGGGTGGAGCTGGGCTATGCGCGCGAGCTGTGGTCCACGCACGAGTCCATCGACATCCTGCCGGAGGACGTGCGCATCCACGACGTGGCGGGCATCCCGAGCCCGTTCAACGTGCCGGCCATGTCGATTCCACGCCGGTTCAAGGACAGCCAGTCGTTCCGGCTGGGGGGCGAGTACACGCTCTCGGCCGGCAAGGTGTTCGCGCTCGATGTCCGGGCGGGTGTCAGCTACGAGCAGAGCGCGATCCCCGCGGCCTACCTGGCTCCGCTGACGGTGGACTCGGACAAGGTGACGGGCTCGGTGGGTCTGGGCCTGCGATTGGGGGAGCGCCTGCGGTTGGATGCGGTGTACTCGCGGGCGTTCGGTGGGCAGCGCGAGGTGACGACCACGGAGGCCGCGGTGCCGCGCATCAACCCGATGGCGGGCGAGGACTTCCCGACGGCGCCCGTGAACGCGGGCAGTTATCAGGTCCAGTCGAGCATCCTGGGCTTCGGTCTTCGCTATCAACTCTAATCGTGTTCCGCATGCACCCTCTCCCTCTGGGAGAGGGCGGGGGGTGAGGGTCGTCGCCTCCGTGTAGTCACGAGCCACACGGTCCAAGGGCAATACCCTCACCCTAGCCCTCTCCCAGAGGGAGAGGGGACACACACAGTGCACACGTCATGAACCCAGTCCTTCTCACCCTCTTGATGCCGGGTCTTCTGATGACCGCTCCCCTCTCTCCCTCACCCTCGGATCTTCCCGCTCTCGCACGGCTCCCGCTGGAGCAACGGCGCGCCCACATGAATGCCCTCTCGCGCGAGGCGCTGACGGAGCTGTTCGCGGCGACACCGCCCAGGACGCTCCTGGAGGCGGGGAAGGCCTCCGCCGCTCAGTTGGGCACCTATGAGACGCGCGTGGTGAAGCGCGAGCGGGTCTCCGGCAAGCTGCACGAGCCGCAAACCATCCAACTCGCGGTCCGGCAGTCGCCTCGGGCCCTGCGGCTGGAGGTGCTATCCGGACCCGCCAAGGGACGGAAGGTCATCTACGACTCCGTGGTGAAGAAGAACGAGCTTCGGGTCCGCGAGGCGGGAGTGCTGGGCATTGCCGGCGCGGTGTGGATCGACATGAACGGAGGGCTCGCCCGGGGCGACACGAACCACCCCATCACGGATTTCTCCTTCACGTCGATCATCGGCACCCTGGAGGACTGCTTCGCGAAGGGCGAGGCGGTGGGCGGATACGCTCGGAAGGACGAGGGCTTCGACGCGGCGGGGCGCTACTGCATCACCTTCACCGCGCCCGCCGGAGCACAGCACCTGTACGCGACGCGGGCGCGCATCTGCATGGATCCGGTGCTCGCCCTGCCGGTGGTGCTGGAGATCGACGACGCACGCGGGCCGCTGGAGCGCTTCGACTTCACGGACGTGAAGCCGTTCTCGAAGGCCGACTTCTCTCCGTCGTCACTTTGAGCGGGCCGGCAGGGGTTGGAGCCCGGCCTTCCAGCGTTGGAGCAACTCGCTCGTGTCGTGCTCCCACGGATGGAAGCCGGGCCGGTAGTAGCTCAAGTAGGGGCCGATGAGCCCGAGCATCCCGCCGGGCTGGATGCACAGGAAGCGCACGAGGCCGAACCACTCGCGCACGGAGAAGAGGAGCTTCTCCGCGTGCATCAGCCGGACCTGATGCTCGAAAATCTTGGCGGAGAAGATCACCGTCGTCAGGAGCATGACGAGACAGCGTTCCAGCCAGGGGGAGCCGATGGCGCGGTAGACGTCGAACGCCACGGCCTTGTGCTCGTTCTCCTCGGCGGCGTGCCAGCGCCAGAGCTCGGCCATCCGCGGATCGGCGTTCTCCAGCATCCGAGGGTCCCTCAGGACGAGGGTGGCCAGCAGCGCCGTGAAGTGTTCCAGCGCGCAGGTGACCGCGAGCTGCCGCCGCCGAGGCGCGTGCTTCGTGACCCGCCGGAGGATCCGCTCCACCCGCTTCTCCATGGCCACCACCGGGTAGCCATTCCTGATGAGCATCTGGTTGTACCGGACGTGCTCCCGGCTGTGATGGCCCTCCTGGGCGCAGAAGGCGTCCACTTCACGCTTCAGCGGCTCATCCGTGACCTGGTTCCGGAACGCCTTCACACTGGCCATGAAGAAGCGTTCGCCCGCCGGGAAGAACACGGACAGGTTGTCGAAGAAGAGCGTCACCGACCGCCGGCCGCCGTGCCAGTACTTCGGCACGTCCGAGAGGTCGAAACGGAAATCACGCACTTCCGGTGCTTCTCTCCTGGGCGCCTCGGTCGTCATCATGGAATCGTCCACCTTTCGTCGCGCTTCTCCGCTGTGAGCAGGATTCGGATCGCGGTGATCGCCGACTCGATGTCCGGCGGATCTCCGGTAATGGCATCGCGGTACAGGAACGACTCGCCGATGCGGATGATGACGTAGGCCAGCGCATCCAGGTCCATCGCCGGACGGATGTGGCCCTGCTTCACGCCGTCCTCCAACGCCGCACGGAGGCACGCGGTGTTGCGCTGCTCCACCGTGCTGCTCTTCGACATCAGGATGCGCATCGCGTACTCGGCGTCCTGCTGCACGAACAGCCGGAGCGGCTCGTTCTCCACGATGAGGTGGATCATCCGCTGCGTGATGTCGGCGATGAACTCGGGCCCTTCGCCACGGGCCTCGCTCCGGGCGGTGTTGAGCGCGAACTCGAACTGCGAGGAGATGACCTCTCCATAGAGCAGCTCACGGGTGCCCACCCACCGGAACACCGTGGCGCGGCTGACACCCAGCTCCTGGGCCATGCGCCCGATGTCGAAGCGCTCGCCCTTGTTCCACCACTCCAGCGCGAGGGAGAACAGCGCCTGGGGCGTGGCCTTCGCGGGCGCTTCGAGCCGCCGGGTGAGCGGGGTCTCGGGGGCACTCCGCTGTTTGGCGCGCGAGCGTTTCATGCCGTGGGGCCTGGCATCATCATCTTCTGCCGCCTCCGCCGAGCGCCCGCCACCAGGATGCGCTGGTAGAGGGTGGGCATCACCCGCTGCATCAGGTCGATGAGGACGGCATCGAGGCCAATGAGCTGGCGCCGCCGGTTCTTGAGGATGGCGGCGACGATGTGGGAGGCGGCACGCGCTGGCGTGGTGGCGAAGAGCTTCTCGAAGTCCGCGGCCGAGCGCTCGTCCACCCAGCCCTGACGGTGGATCATCCGGGCGCTCCGGGCGATGTTGGTCTGGATTCCACCGGGGTGGACGCACGTGACACCGATGGGGAGGTCCTCGACCTCCAGCTCCTGGCGCAGCGCTTCCGTGAAGCCCTTCACCGCGAACTTCGCGGCGTTGTAGGCCGACTGTGTCGGGAAGCCAATGAGTCCGAAGACGCTCGAGATGTTGACGATGTGGCCCTCGCCCGCCGCCTTGAGGTGCGGCAGGAAGGCCTTGGTGCCGTGCACCACGCCCCAGAAGTTGATGTTCATGAGCCACTCGAAGTCCTCGTACCGGGTGTCTTCGAGGGTGGCGCCCAGGCCGACGCCAGCGTTGTTGATGATGATGTGGACGGCGCCCATGTCGCGTGCCACGTCATCGGCCCAGGTGTGTACCGCCTGCCGTTGCGCGACATCCAAGCGCACCGTACGCACCTGGACGCCGTGGCTCCGGCACCGCTCCGCCGTCTCCGCGAGGCCCTGTTCATTCACGTCGGAGAGCGCCACGTGGCAGCCGTGCTGGGCGAGCAGCACCGCCGTCTCGCGGCCGATCCCCGAACCCGCACCCGTGATGGCCGCGACCTTTCCCTTCAACGACTTCATGGGCTGACTCCGTTGTGTGGTGTGTCACTGGCGGCCCCGTCGAAATGGCCGCGCAGCAGGGCTGCGATTTCGACCACCGCGTCGCGGCAGGCTTGGCTCACCCCGGTCATGTTGGCGAACCCGTGGATGAGGCTGTCGAAGCGGCGCAGCTGGACCGGCGTGCCGGCTCGTTGGAGCGCGTGGGCATAGGCCTCTCCCTCGTCTCGCAGCGGATCGAACCCGGCGGTGACCACCAGCGCCGGTGGCTGGCCGGACAGGTCCCGGCACACGAGGGGAGAGAGCCTCGGGTCCGGGCCCTCGCTCCGGAAGGCTCCCATGTAATGCGTCTGGTACCACGCGACATCCGCCCGCGTGAGGAAGAAGCCCTCGGCGAAGTGCTCCAGCGATTCCCGGTCCACGGTGCGATCCACCGCCGGGTAGAGCAGGAACTGCAGCACGGGACGGGGAGTGCCATCCCGGACGGCGAGCTGGGAGACGACGGCGGCCAGGTTTCCGCCCGCGCTGTCTCCGCCCACCGCGACCCGGGCTGGATCCGCTCCCAACTCCCCGGCGTGCGCGCACGCCCATGCGAACGCGGCGGTCACATCCTCCAGCGCCGCGGGAAAGGGATGCTCGGGCGCGAGCCTGTACTCGATGGAGAGGACATGCAGGCTGGCGTGACGGCACAGCAGCCGGCAGGCGGAGTCGTGGGTGTCCAGGTCTCCCAGGACGAAGCCGCCGCCGTGGAGGAACACGAGCATCGGTCGTCGCGCCGTGCCCTCCACCGGCGCGTAATGACGGGCCTTGATGGGGCCGTGCGCCGCCTCCAGCACGAGCTCCCGTACCGCCCCGACCTCGATCGGCTCGCCCGCGTGCACCAGCGCTTCGCGGCGCATGCGGCGGCGGGCCTCCGCTGGTGGCAGGGTCGACACATCCACCGCGCCCATGCGCTTGCGCAACGTGAGCAGCAGTTGCAGCTCCGGATGGAGGGTGAGGCCGTTGCGTTCCACCGGCGGCGTCCCGGAGAGGTAGACCTGGAGGGGGTGTGGCAGGCGCAGGAGGGTGCGCGCGACGCGGTGCTCGACCCGCTCCTTGAGCGTGAGTGTGTTTTCAGCCATGGGCCAGCCTCCTGGGGCGTTCGTGGAACATGACGGCCGGTTGGGCGTGGCGGATGATGGCCACGTACTCGGAGGGCTCGAAGCGCTCCACGCGGCGCCTGAACGAGGAGATGAGCCCCGGCCACAAGGCGGAGTTGCGCCCCGTGGCGTCGAGGTACCAGCTCGCGCATCCGCCCTGGTTCCAGACCGTTCCGCTCATCCTGGCATCGACCTCCCGGACGAATCCGGCCTGGGCCTCGGGTGTCGGCTCCACGGCGGCCAGGCCCCGGCCCTCGAGGTAGCGCAGCGCACCGAGCACGTGCTCGAGCTGCCCTTCGAGCATCAGGAGGACCGAGCTGTGGCCGAGTCCGGTGTTGGGTCCCTGGAGCATGAAGAAGTTGGGGAAGCCGCTCACCGTGGTGCCGAGGTGCGCCGTCATGGTCCTCCCCCACGTCTCCTTCAGCGTGCGCCCATCACGTCCCCGGATGTGGTGGGCAATAGGCAGCTCCTGCACTTGGAACCCGGTGCCGAAGATGATCGCCTCGACCTCGTGCTCGGTGCCATCCGCGAGGACGATGGAGTGTTCACGCACCTCGCGGAGCTGCTCGGTGACGAGCTGGACGTTCTCGTGCGTGAGCGACGTGAGGTAGTCATCCGAGATGAGGACGCGCTTGCAGCCCATCGTGTAGTCGGGGAGGAGCCTGGCCCTGAGCTTCGGATCGGGAACGGACTGCTCCAGGTGCCGCACGGCGAGCCGCTGGGCGAGCTTCAGGAGCCACGGGTGGATGAACCCGAAGGCCATCAACTCGCGGAACATGTAGATGAGCCAGCGGGTGAGGCGCTGCGCTCCCGGGACCGTCCGGTACACCCACTGCATCCAAGCACTGATGGCGCGGTCTCCCCGGGGGAGGACCCACGGCGGCGTGCGCTGGACGAGGACCAGCTTGCCCACCTCCGGTTGGATGCGGGGAACGAACTGGATGGCGGAGGCGCCGGTGCCGATGACGGCCACCTTGCGTCCGGCGAGGGCGTACTGGTGGTCCCACCGCGCCGAGTGCATCACCTTGCCCTGGAACTTCTCGAGGCCCGGCAGCTTGGGGATGGCCGGATCGCTCAGGGCGCCCGCGGCGGAGACGAAGACGTCCGCGGTGAAGCGACCCTGCGAGGTCTCGATGCGCCAGCACTGGGCCGCATCATCCCAGCGGGCGTCGAGGACCGTGTGACCCAGGCGGAGGTGCGGCCGGATTCCGAATCTGTCGGCGCAGTCGCGCAGGTAGGCGTGGATCTCCGCCTGGGGCGAGTAGGAGCGGGACCAGTTCGGATTCGGGGCGAACGAGAACGAGTAGAGGTGGGACTGCACGTCGCACGCGCAGCCCGGGTAGGAGTTGTCGCGCCAGACGCCGCCGACCTCCCATGCGCGCTCGAAGACCACGAAGTCCTCGATTCCCTCCTGCTTGAGCCGGATGGCCAGACCCAGGCCACTGAAGCCGCTTCCGGCGATGGCGACGTGAAAGTGTGCGGACATGATCGAATCCCCATCATGTCGCGGTGTGCGTCGAATCGCAAATGTGACGCATGGATGACACAGCGACGCGAGTCGTCGCACGCGGTGGGGGACGGGAATGTAAAAGGGCCTGACTCCCCGGAGGGAATCAGGCCCTTGCTGCCTCCCAGGGAGGCTGTTTCTGTCGCTAGGCGCGAGCCTTCTTCAGCTCCTCAAGCTCCACCTTGAGGAGCCAGTCATCCTGGAAGTCGGTGGCGGCGCGGGCGATCTGCTCCAGGCGCTCGGGCTTCACGGACTTCGACTCGCGCATGGTGCGCACCTCGCGGTAGAGCGCCGCGAGCGACGGGTGCAGGGCCATGGCCTTCTTGGCGCGGGCCTTGGCCTCGCCCTCTCCCTCGGCGAAGGCGTTGAGCTCGCCGAACCAGCGGTCCCACGCGCCCGGATCCGCCGGGCCACCGGCCACCGAGGGCAGTCCCTGGCTGAGGAAGAGCTGCGCCACGCTGGGCATCTCCACCACGCGTCCGTCCAGCTCGCCCCGGAGGTTGAGCACCTCGCCCCCGCCCACGGCGAAGCCCTGGAGCTTCAGGCCGCTCGCCAGCTCCAGCTTGAAGTTCCCCTTGTCCGGCAGCTGCCCGGCGCCGAACGCCACCAGCGCGAGCCCCGGCCACGGCTTGCCCTCGGCCTTGCCCGCGCGAGACACCATCACCGGGCCTTCCAGGCGCACCAGGGCGGAGGAGAGGCCCTCGGCCACGGGACGGGCACCCGGGAGCGCCTCCACCACACGGGCGGTGATCTCCCGGCCATCGGACAGCACCAGGTGGTTCACCGTGCGCGCGTTGATGGCCTCCTTCAGGCCGTAGTCGCCACCGCGCTTCCAGGCCAGCGTGGCCTCGAAGTCGGCCAGCACCTCGAAGAGGTGCTCGAAGTCCCGCGCCACGAAGAGCTGCGGCTGCATCCGGGTGATGTCGTACTCGGTGTCCGCGCACTGGATGCTCAGCGGCACCTTCTTCACCGCGTCGGTGAGGCAGTGCTTCGCCTCGCCGATGCTGGACAGCAGGCCGGCGCCGTAGATGCGCGGGCGCTCCAGGCTCCCGACGAGCCCGTACTCGGCCGTCCACCAATAGAGGCGCGAGGCGCGGGTGCTCTCGCTGACGTAGCGGCGGCTCTGGTTGGCGGCCTCCAGGCGCGCCTGGGCGTGTTCGATCTCCTCCTGCGTGGCGGTGGGGTCCTCCTTCACCACGCTGAGGTTGCGGATGGCCTGGAACACGGCCTCGTCCTCCACGGTGGCGATGGCCTTGAAGCCCACCAGCCCGCAGCGCTTGAGGTACTCGGCATAGCGCGCGTTGGCGATGATGGGCGCGTGGCCGGCGCTCTCGTGCACGATGTCCGGGGCCGGGGTGTACTGGATGTGCTCGTGGGTGCGGATGTCCGCCGCGATGGCCAGCACGCCCAGGGCCTGCAGCTCGGTGAACACCGCGGGTGGGATGAAGCCGCGCACGCCCACCGCCGCCCAGCCCAGCTTCGCCAGCTTCTCGTTCATTTCATCCAGGCTGGGGATGCGCTCCACGCCGATGCCGGTGGCCTCCAGGCCCTCCAGGTAGACGGGGTGCGCCTTGTCGCGCAGGTGGCTGCGCAGCTGGCAGAGGATGTGGCGCCACACCGCCTGGTCCCTCGGCGTGTAGGCCTCGTAATCCTGGCCCACCACGTAGCGGCGCAGGTGGGCGGGCAGACGAGCAAGGGTCCGTTCCGTGGGCGTCATGTCAGCTTCTCCGTTCCATCAAATTGTAGTGACGGAGAGCGGTGACGGAAATCCGTTAAAAAACGACGTCTTATTCGGTTTTCCGACGACGGCCCGGTGTCAGTCTTTGACGCAAGCCGTCGAGGACGAGCCGGGCTGCCTCGGAGCGGGGACCGCCCGAGGGGCGGAGGGCGACCACTTCGATGAACTGGGGAGCCTCCTCGCGCAGGGGCCAGACGGAGAGGTCCTCGGGGAAGGAGCGCAGGGGCCGCAGGTCGGGGGCGATGGCGCAGGCGCGGAAGGCGCGCAGCAGGTCGAAGAGGTGGAGGAAGCTCTCTCCACGGGCGACCTCGCGCACGGTGACGCCGTGGGCGGCGAAGCGGGCGCTGTTGGCGCCGCCGTAGGGATCATCCCGGAGCCAGTCCACGAACGCCTGGCCCTCCAGGTCTCGCACGTGGAGGGAGCGGCGCGCTGCCGGGTGGAGGGCCAGGTCGCTCTGGGGACCGGCGAGCACCACGAAGGGCAGGCGCAGGAGGGACTCGGCCTCGAGGCCCCGGTGGGGAGGCAGGGGGGTGAAGTCCAGGGCGAGGTCGAGCTGGTGCGTCTGCACGAGGCGCACCAGCTCGAAGGGGCCGCCGAAGCGGACCTCGGGCTTGATGTTGGCGCGCGAGGCGTCCTCGGCGATGCCGGCGAGGAGGAAGTTGGAGAGCGTGGTGTTGAGGCCGAGGCGCAGGCTGGGCTCGGCGCTGGCGAGGTCGCGCAGGCGCTTGAGGTCGAGCTGGTGGAGGGGCGTCTGGGTGCCCTCGTAGAGCTTCTCGCCGCGGGCGGTGAGGTGGAGGCGGCGGCCGGGGCCGCGCTCGAGGAGGGGCTGACCATCGGCGAGGGCGTCCTCGAGCGCGCGGAGGTGCTCGCTGATGACGGAGCGGGCCACGCCGAGGTGCTCGGCGGCGCCTTCGAGACTGCCGGACTCGACGGCGGCGGCGAAGGACTCGAGCCAGACGAGGTGTCGCGGGAGCTTGCGCGGGGGCATCGGGCGCATCCTTACACCCGGCGGGCGCGCGTGCCCGTTTGGGAGTGCCTGGTTGTCCACTTGACTTGATTCGTAGGGGGGGCCAGATTGACTTCATGAGTTACGGTGCCCAACCACTACATCGTCCTGCCACCATGGCCGATCTGGAAGCCCTACCCGAGACAGTCAGGGCGGAGATCATCGAGGGGACCCTCTATGTGCATCCCTTGCTTTCGCCGTGGCATTCGCATGTCGCGGGCGGACTGTTCTATGCCCTGTTCGAGGCTTTCGAGCGCGGCTCCCATGGACGAGCTGAGTGGTGGCTCTTGCGCGCGCCGGGTGTTCAGGCGGGAGGCTCGCCGGAGTTCGTTCCGGACCTTGCCGGTTGGCGCCGGGAAAGGTTTCCCAAGTTGCCCTCGGAACGGTTTACCGAGGCTCCTGACTGGATCTGTGAAGTCCTCTCGCAGGGCACTCGCTCCTACGACCAGTGCATCAAACGGCCGTTTTACGCACGGATCGGGGTTCGCCACCTGTGGTTCGTTGACCCGGATGCCCGGATGCTCACAGTGAGCGAACTTATTGGAGGTCGCTGGGTGGAATTGGGCGCCTACCGAGAGGACGATGTCGTCCGGGCGGCCCCCTTCGAGGTCATCGAGTTGAGGCTTGGCGACATCTGTCGGTTTGATGCCTGGACTCCTTGAGCCTTGCTGTGTGCAAGGCCACCACGCACCTGTGCCTGGACATGCGGTTCCAGGTGAAGCGCATCAGTTCATGCGCTCAACTGGTCGAGCAGCGCCCGCCACTCGGGGAAGATCGCTACAGCAGCCGCTGGATTGTTCCGGACCCAATCACGCAGTCGCCGTCGGAAGACCACGGGATTGTTTTCAGGTCTCCTGGAGATTGCTGGCTCAAGAGCCGCCAGCAGGTCCTTGCCCGAGTGCCAGACGAGCACGTCTTCGATGCTCGTCTGGGCCGCCAATCGTCGTGAGCGCTCGGCAAGGGATGCGGCGATGGTCATACTGGCCAGTGCTGGCTCGACCTTTTGACGAAACGCCTCGATATGGTCTCGTGCCCAGTTGAAGCAGGCCGCCTCACCGCAGTCCGACGGAAGCTTGATTTCGTTCTGGAGGGTGTCTGGCCGGGTTGGTAATTCCGCAGTGGGAGGCATGCTGCGGCGTGCGATACCGACTGCCCAGCGTGCGGCGGTATACGACTGGAGATGCTTCGCTGCCTTCATCAATTCGGCTGAATAGGATGCCTCGTCCCATCCGGTCGCCAGGGAGACGAGGCGTGGCTCGAGCAGATAACTCTCCAACTCGTGGCGGCACCAGCGCCAGCCGAGGACATTGCCCGAACTGTCGGCGATGCGGTCCACGGTGGGATGCCCCAGGTTCGCCGGAGGGTCGAAATCGAAGTCCCGGTCACGCAGGTAACAGGCCCGCACGTTCTTCTTGCGCTCATCTCGCGCCTTGGGAGGGAGCGAGCCCTTGGGGCCGCCTTTCGTGACGGCCACGCGGAGAGGTGGTGTGACCAGGAGCGCCGTGAGCACCTCCGCGTCCAGGTCACCCTCGACGAAAAGGAGCGCTACAGGCACGGCTGGCCTCCGGGAAGCCGGACCTCGTTCTCGGACGGGGTCACCGTTTCCAGATAAGGCGAGTGGCTCGTTACGATGAACTGGCAGTCGGGTCCGATGCGCTGAAGCGAGGAGATGAGTACCTGCTGCTGCGGGGGGTGCAGGTGCAGTTCCAGTTCGTCGATCAGCACGACAGATCGCGCGATACCCAAACGCACGAACTCGAAGAGCAGAGGGAAGATGGCCTGCTCTCCCGAGGACATCTCGGTCAGGTCGTAGACGCGACCGTCACGCTCGATGAGGAAGTAGGAGTCCGCGGCGCTCGGCGCCTGTCCCACCTCACGAGGCTCCACGCCGACGAAGCGCGTTCCCGGGAAGATCTCCGCGAACCGCGTCTCGAGCCGCAGGAGGTAATCGGAGGCCTCCGTCTTGCGAGGGGAGGTATGAAAGCCCCACCAGCCGACGAGGTACTCACGCAATTTCCCGTAGCCGATTGTCCTCAAGTTGCGGTGTTGGTCGAACCAGTAGGTACTGCCCAACCTGGGTAGATAGGACGAGCGGATGTGCGCCTGGGTCTGGCTCAGTGCGGAAATGAAGAATCGGCCAAGGAACTGGCTCAGCGCGCCTAGTCCTTGGGGCGAGGACAGCCCACCACCGGCATAGACGAGCCTCACCTGAGCATGGTGGGCGGGTGGCGGGAGAGGTGCATGTTCGCCAGGGCTGCCGGCCTGGAGCCATTGCTGGAAGAGTTCTTGCGTCGCAACCAGTTCATCGGGCTCGAAACGCACGTCCAGCTCGACTCGTGTAGGCCCGCGGCTCGACACCCGTTCGGGCAGAAATCCAGTCCACCCGAACCTGGAGGGCTCCAGCGTCTGCCGCGTCGCCAGAGACATCGCCAGTGCAACCGCCTGGAGCACGGTCGTCTTACCCGAGCCGTTGTCGCCGAGCAGCATCGTCAGCGGGCGTGGCCGGTCGGTTCCCTCTTCCAGGAAGGGGATGTCGAGTTGGGCGATGCCCTTGAAATTTTGGATGTGGAGGTGGGTGAGTTGCATCGGCCGCGTGTTCCTGAGCCTGCTGCTATCACGCATCAGGACTGTAGGCGACCCTACTCACGACACGAAACCTCAATGTTCGCGAGAGCATGGCGTCAGGAGTGAACATCCTGCCTCCTGGTTTCCCCATGGGGTTTGGCGGGGCGTTGGCTTGGTGAGAGTTGAGCCACTGGGGGCCTGCCACCCCGCCCGTGCATCCTTATAGTGGGCCTACAGTGGCCACACATCCGGACATCCTGCGTGCGCGGCTCGAAGACCGCGCGGATCTGCTCGAAGCCACACGTTTGCGCTACCGCGCCCTGGAGAAGCTGCTCCGGGCCTTCTTCTGGAAGGACCGGGTACGGGCCAACCTCGAACTGCTGCGCGAGGTGGCACTGGCCCAGCCGGAGGTGGATGCCACGCTGGAGGCGGTGTCCCGGCGCGCGGAGGCGGAGGGCTGGCCGAGCGGCTCGGCGCCCATGGCGTTGCTGACCGAGGTGCTGCGGCTGCGCGAGGCCGTCGCGTGGGCGGTGGACCGGCGGCTCATCGCGAAGAAGAAGCCGGAGCTCCTCGGGGAGGCCCTGCTGCAGCTGGAGGAGGAGGTGCTGGACGCGGGGCCGCTGCTGGGGCGGCGCCTCTGGGCCCAGGCGGTGGAGATGTTGCCGCGCAACCTCCCGGAGCTGCGGGCCGTCTGCACGGCGGCCGAGGTCTTCGAGCGCGTCTTCAAGCGTCCCGCCCCAACGAGCGGGCTGCCCTTCGACGCGGCGGAGGCGGACGAGCTCCGCCGGGCGCTGCCCCTGGCCGACAAGGCCCTGGAGACGCTCTGGAGCCGGCTGGACCGCTTCGACGCCACGGGCCGGGTGAGAGCCTTCCTGGCGAAGCGGGCGAGGCTCGCGCCGGTGCACCCTCCGCGCAGCGGGCCGGAGCTGCTGCTGCACGCGGCCTTCTGGCACGACCTGGCGCGCTCCCGGGTGAAGGCCCTGCTGGAGTCCCGCCTGGCACCGGTGGAGCCTCGCGAGGAGGAGTGGCCGGAGCTGCTGGGCTGGCTGGCGGCCCGGGAGTCCTCGGCGGAGGCGCGGCTGGCGGCCTCGGAGGTGCTGGGAGAGGGCCGGGCGGGGTTGCTGGAAGTCGCGGCGGAGCTGGCCTCGCTGTCCCATGCGCGTCCGGTGGGGCCGTGGAACGAGGAGTCCGCGTGGGTGCGGCTGTGGACGGCGGCACAGCGTGGGAGGACCGAGACGGGCCCGGACATGGAGCGGCTGCGGGAATCGCTGCGCCTCTTCATCCGGCTGCGGGGCCAGGGGCAGACGCCGGCGAGGCTCTTCTCTCCGGAGCGGGAGCCGCTCGCCCGGCTGCCCCCGGGAAGCGTGGGGGATGCGGCGGAGGATCTGCCGGGGCTGGTACAGAAGGCCCGGGAGGCGGCCAGCCAGCCTCGGACGGGGAGGATGTCAGGGTAGGGGATTAACCTGGACGCTGGTGACCCCGGATGGGAGAAAGCTCCCGTGCGCCTGTTGGCACTTCACGTCCAGGATTTCCGCAACCTTGGCCAGGTCTCCCTGGCGCCGAGCCCGCACGCGACCATCGCGGTGGGGCAGAACGGCCAGGGGAAGACGAACCTGCTGGAGGCGCTCTACTTCCTCGCGACGCTGAAGCCGCTGCGGGCCGGGCGCCTGTCGGAGCTGGTGCGGTGGGGGACGCAGGGAGCCCGGGTGACGGGCCGCTTCCTGCTCAAGGGAGCGGAGCGCGAAATCTCCGTCGAGGTGTCCGGTGGCGTGCGGCAGGCCTTCGTGGATGGGAAGAAGGCGTCGAGCCTGGAGGACTACTTCGGGGGCGTGTCGGTGGTGGCCTTCACGCCGGACGACCTGGAGGTGGTGAAGGGCGGGCCGGACGCGCGGAGGGCCTTCCTGGACCGGGCGGTGTTCAACCGCTTCCCGGCGTTCCTGCGCGAGAGCCGCGAGTATGGGCGGGCGCTGAAGAACCGCAACCGGCTGCTGCGCGAGGGCCCGGTGGACCCGGCGTACCTGGAGGCCTACGACGAGACGCTCGCGAAGGCGGGAGCGCGGGTGTACGCGCGGCGGCGGGCGCTGATGGCGGAGCTGGCGCCGAGGGCGCAGGCGACGTTCGCCTCCATCGGGCGGACGCCGGAGCCGGCGGTCTACGGCTACCACCCGGCGCACCTGGGGGACGTGGACTTCGCGGCGGCGGACGAGGCCGCGCTGGCGGTGGCGCTGAAGGAGGCGCTGGCGGCGCGTTACCGGAGGGACACCGAGCGGCGCTTCACCTCGGTGGGGCCGCACGCGGACGACGTGACGGTGACGCTGGGCGGGCGGAGCGCGCGGGCGTACGCGAGCCAGGGACAGCAGCGGGCGCTGGTGCTGGGGTGGAAGATCGCGGAGATCGAGAACCTCGAGGCGGCGATGGGCTTCCTGCCCCTGCTGATGCTGGACGACGTGTCGAGCGAGCTGGACCCGGAGCGCAACGCGTACCTGATGAACTACCTGTCGGCGAGTGGCGCGCAGGTGTTCCTCACGACGACGGACGCGGGCCTGGTGCGCGCGGCCGCGGCACAGGACACGCAGTGGCTGGCCGTGCGCACCGGAGAGGTGTCGAGCGTGCCGCCGGCGCGGGAGCTGCCCGCGGACGAGCCCTCGTAATCAGTGCCAGCGGCCCCCGCGCCCGGCCGTCCAGAGCCAGGTGGGAACGAAGCTCAGGGCGACGAACACCCCCAGGTACAGCCCGAGGTGCTGAAGCGGCGCGTTGCCGAATCGCACGAGCAGCACGGGCAGGCCGAGGGCCCAGGCGAGGGCGCTCCAGCGCGCGAGCGGGTGGGGGATGAGCCGCAGCAGCCCCACGCCGAGGCACGGCTCGAAGAAGGGCTGGAGCCTGCTGATGAACGAGCGGTCCTTCTCGAGGGCCCGCGCGAGCTGCTCCTGGTAGCGCTGGTGCTCCGCGAGCCGCTCGGCCTCGTCCCGCTGATGGCTCTTCTGGCGCACCTCCATCCGTGCGCGGGTCTCGGCGTCGAACTGCTCCTGGGCGCGCCAGCGCTGCTCGTTGTCCGCGAGCTGCTCGGGAGACTGGAGGTCCGCGCCACACGTGGTGCACGCCTGGGTGAAGCGGCCGTTCTCGGTCTGGCACTGGATGCAGCGGGGAAAGCGCTGCTCCGCCCGGGGCTCGACATCGAGCGCCAGGGGCGTCTGTCCGTGCAGCTTGAAGCGCTCGACGTGGGCCTCGGGCACGGCCACCGTGGAAGGCGCCTCGCCAGGTCCCACCACGGACTCGAAGCGGTTGCCGTCCTGCAGCCGCACCTGGCCCCCGGGGGGCGTCTTCTCGCCGCGCGAGCGCTCGAGGTGGAGGAAGCGGGAGAACTTGGACGACATGGGCTACTCCTTCCGCGAGCCGTGGACCGGCGGCGAGGCGGGCCGGGTGCGCCCGCGGGCCCACTCGCGCAGCCGGAGGATGTCGTCGCGCATGGTGACGGCGAGCGGGAACGTCTCCTGGATGGCGCGCGTGAGGTGGGCCTGCCCCAACTCCACGTTCTCGCCGAAGGCCTCGTAGAGCGCGGCGATGACGACCTGCTCTATCTCCGCGCCGCTGAAGTCCGAGGCCATGTCGGCCAGCGCGTGCAGGTCGTACGCGGCCGGATCCCTCTTCCTCCGTTGCAGGTGGATGCGGAAGATGTCGCGGCGCTCGGCGGCCTCGGGCAGGTCGATGAAGAAGATCTCGTCGAAGCGTCCCTTGCGCAGCAGCTCGGGGGGAAGTCCCTCGATGCGGTTGGCGGTGGCCACGACGAACACGGGGGCCGTCTTCTCCTGGAGCCAGGTGAGCAGGGTGCCGAAGACGCGCGCGGTGACGCCGCCGTCGGCCGTGCCCGAGGAGGCCACGCCGGACAGGCCCTTCTCGATTTCATCCACCCACAGCACCACGGGGGCGATGCTCTCGGCGACGCGGATGGCCTTGCGGAGGTTCTCCTCGGAGGAGCCCACCAGGCCGCTGAAGATGCGGCCCATGTCGAGCCGCAGCAGGGGCAGGTTCCAGTGCGCGGCGATGGCCTTGGCGGTGAGGCTCTTGCCGCAGCCCTGCACACCGAGCAGCAGCAGCCCGCGCGGCTCGGGCAGGCCGAACTGGCGCGCGCGCTCGCCGAAGGCGGCGGTGCGCCGGGTGAGCCACGCCTTGAGGTTCTGCAGGCCGCCCACGTTCCCCAGGTCCTGCTCGGGCGGGTAGTACTCGAGCAGCCCGCTCTTGCGGATGACCTGGCGCTTCTCGTCCTGGACACGGCGGATGTCGGAGGCGCTCAGCCTGCCGTCATGGGCGATGGCCTTGGCGAAGGCGTTCTCCGCCTCCGACAGGGTGAGGCCCTGGGCGGCCTTGATGAGCTGCTCGGCGTCCTCGCGCGACAGCTCGATGGTGGCCTTGTTGCCCCGGCGCACCACGGCGACGATCTCCTTGAGCAGGTTGAGCAGCTCCTGGAAGCCGGGCAGCGGGACGTCGAGGACGGACACCTCCTTCTCCAGCTCGGTGGGGATGGTGAGCGTGGGGGAGAGGATGATGACGGTGGTGAAGGTGCTCTTGAGGAAGTGGGCGAGCTCGCGCAGGGCGCGCACCACGGACTTCTCCTCGAGGTAGGGGTGGAAGTCCTTGAGGACGACGAGGGAGGGCTCGGAGAGCTTCTCGATGGCGGCGAGCGCCGCCATGGGGTTGCGGGTGTCCTCGGGGAAGGCGGGGCCGCGGGAGCCGCCCGCCTGGCGCAGGCCGCGGGTGGTGGACCAGGTGAGGAGCACCTTGCCATGGGCGCGGGCCATGTCCGCGAGGAGGGTGTCCACGCGGTGCTCCTCCCACGACACCAGGTAGAGGAGCGGGTAGCGGGCGCGGATGAGGATGTCGAGCTCCTCCAGCCAGGGGGCGGAGGTGGCCGGGGACCCGGGGCGGGGGAGCGCGGGACTGGACGTCATGCCCAAGGATATACCAGGGAGGGCGAGCAGGGGGACACAGGGCGGGCCGGGATGCTCGCCCGGTAACCCTCACCGGAAGTCCGGACGGGCCGCCGGGTGTTGAATCCTGTCATGCCATTGTATCGAAAGGGACAACCCATCACCGTGCACCACGGCAAGCCGTGGAAGCCGGGCAAGCCCATCCAGATGAGGGGGCACGTCGCGGCCTGTGACGGAGAGCTGGTGCGGATGACGCGCCGGTTCCAGAGCCCGGGGCGGCCGTATGACGGGCTGTATGCCACGCAGCGGCGGGGGGACCACGGCACCATCGAGCTGCCACTCGGCGCCTGGGTGGCCCGGCGGCGCTACCTGCGCCAGTCGGGGTCGCTCATTGGCGAGCTGTACAACATCCAGACGCCCATCGAGTTCCATCCGCGCGAGGTGCGCTACGTGGACCTGGAGATCGACGTGGCGTACCTGCCGCACCGCGCGGAGCGGGTGCAGGTGCAGGACGTGGCGGAGATGGAGGCGGCGGTGGCCCGGGGGTACATCCCCGGCGAGGTGGCGGAGGTGGCGCGCGAGGTGGCCGAGGAGCTCGCCCGGCGTCTGGAGTGGTGGGATGGGGAGTCGGCGCTGGAGTGGGACGTGCGTCCCGAGCCCGCGCGGCTGACCCTGGCCGTGGAGGACTTCCTCCACCGAGCACTCACTTCAGGCTGCTGATGGGGTCGACCTCGGCGAGCAGCTTGGTGACGCGGGCCTCGTCGATGCGGGCGGTGAGGCGCTCCTGCTCGTGCTGGTCGCGCACCGTCTTGGAGAGGCTGAAGGTGGAGCCGATGCTGAAGAGCAGCCCCATGCCCAGGAAGGCCTTCTGCCAGCCGTCGACGGGCAGGTGGTAGATGCCGAGCGCCGTCACGCCGACGGCCAGGGCGAAGGAGAGCCAGGATTGGAGGACCCAGGCGCCACTGTGGGTGGCCTGCACTGCGGCGGTGTTGGGCTGGCGGGACATGGAAGGCCTCTTTCGGTTCGGAGTCGCTTCGGTGGAAGCGCGTTGACGAGACACACGATGCACCCGTTTCTCGTAAACCGCATGGAACTAATGGCTCGGCGTTCGATAACGTGGAGTGAATGATTCAGCTTCAACGTCTCGAGGGCTTCTACTGGGTCGCGCGCACCGAGGGGTATGCCCGGGCGGCGCGCGCGTTTCCGTACCCCATCACCCAGCCGGGCGTGCACCAGCAGGTGAAGCGGTTGGAGTCCGAGCTGGGCGTGCGCCTCTTCGAGCGGGTGGGGAAGGACCGCGTGGTGCTCACGCCGCAGGGCCGCGCGCTCTACGACTACGTGGCGCCGTTCTACGAGGGCCTGCCCGGGCTGGAGCGCGCGCTGCGCTCGGGCGAGGTGGGAGGGCGGCTGCGCATCCACGCCTCGGGACATACGCTGCTCCACCTGCTGCCACCGTGGCTGCGGCGGTTGCAGGGCCAGCGGTCGGACATCGAGGTGGCCCTCTTCGAGGCGAAGGTGCCGGCGGTGTCGCTCGTGCGCTCGGGCGAGGCGGATCTGCTGGTGGACCACCTGCCCGAGGTGCCTCCGGATCTGGACGCCCGGCTGGTGGGTAGGACGCGCGCCTTCCTCTGCATCCCATCCAACCACCGGCTGGCTCGCAGCAAGGGCGCGGTGAGCCCCGAGCAGCTCAAGGACGAGCCCTTCATCACCTACAGCTCGGATCCGCAGCTGCGCGAGTTGCAGCTCGCGGCGCTCGCGCACTTCGGCGTGGTGCCACCGAGGATGTACGCGGCGGACTCGTCGGAGACCATCCTGGGCTTCGTGGCGGCGGGGCTCGGGTATTCGCTGCTGGCCTCGCTGCTGCCGCGAGGGCCGCGGGTGCCCGGCGTGGTGGCCTGGCCTCTCACGGAGCCGGCTCGCGAGTTCCCCATCTATGCCGCGTGGCGCAAGGGCAAGCAGCGAGATCCTCTCATCGATGCACTGTTGGAGCTCGCTCCGAAGCCGTCAGGTTCATGACGCCTTCGTTGGCGCCGGTGATGGCGGCTCTGTATGGAACCTGTCAGAGTCACCACTGGCGCCAGGAAAGTCCGGCACCCGACATGCCCAGGGGAACATGTATGAAAACGCTCGTTGATCACCTCGCGCAGTACGCGGCCTATCATCGTGACCGTCGCAACATCGCCACGCACTTCATCGGCATCCCGATGATCGCGGTGGCCGTCGCCACCCTGCTGTCCCGGACCGGCATCGAGGTGCTCGGGCTGTGGGTGTCACCCGCCCTCGTGGTCAGCCTCGGCGCGGTGCTCTTCTACCTGCGGCTGGATTCGCGTTTCGGGCTGACCATGGCCGTGCTCATGGCGTTGAACCTGTGGGCGGGACAGGTGCTCGCCGCGCAGGGGTCCACCACGTGGCTGAGCGCTGGCATTGGCCTGTTCGTGGTCGGCTGGGTGTTCCAGTTCGTGGGTCATTACTTCGAGGGGCGCAAGCCGGCCTTCGTGGACGATCTGGTTGGATTGATCGTGGGGCCCTTGTTCGTCGTCGCCGAGGTGGCGTTCATGCTGGGGTTGCGCTCCGAGGTGCGCCAGGTCGTGGAAGCGCGGTCCGGCCCCACCTACATCCGGAGCAAGGCAGTCGCCTGAGCCAGCCGGGCACCGCCGCGAGGAATCGCGCCCACGGCCGTCATGTTGGCCGTGGGCGCTGTCGATTCGAACGAGGTGTGGCTTCTCCTGGGTCATCTGGCTTCGAATGGTGTGAGGATTCTCGGCGCGGCTCACATCATGATGATGCTGCAGGTCGCGCCGCCCCCGATACAGCCCGTGGTCCCCCTGGGCAGGAGCCCACCGGTGGCGAGGCCCAGCTCGGCCTCATCGAGCTCGGTCATGGGCGTGCCCGAGGGAACGTCGGGGAGGGCCGCGCGCTGCTCGGCGGAGAGGCTGGCGCGGTACAGCGGATCCTTCCAGGCCCTGACAATCATTTCCTTCTTCATGGGGTTCCTTCGAGTGGCACCTGCACCAGTCCATTCTGGTGAGGGCATCGGGTTGGAGGGCGCATGAAGGAGTTGTGAGGTGAGCGGCTTCGCGCGAGCCGGCGAAGCAGGCCGCAAGGTCAGCGGCCAGCGAGCCTCGCTCCTTCATGGGGTTCGTCACGGATGGGCTGGAGGCAACCTGATGGGATGCACCGTGGAGCTGGATTCCGCCCTCCGCGAGGCGACAAAAGGCGAGGAGACGCGGGTCTGGAGTTTCGAGGAGGGACACTGCGGCCATCTCTTGCAGGTGCAACGGTCCCAGTGAGTGCCAGGCGCATGTCAGGCCCCGGTGTTAGTGGGGTCCATGTCATGACGCAGTGCTCCGCGTCCCTGTCCTGGAGGAAGTTCGTGAAGAAGATGTCGATGCTGCTCGCCGTGCTCTCCCTCGCCCCGGCTTCAGCCCTCGCCGCCGACTACAAGTGCAATGGCAACCGCGTGGAGAAGAGCGGCAGCACCCAATACACCGTGCGCACCTCGGGCCCGGACATCACCATCGAGAAGGGGGGCGGCACCCGCGGCAAGGCCGTCAAGCGCGGCAGCGGCTATGCCGTCGAGGTGGGCGGCAGCACCCAGGCCACCATCGAGAACGGGAAGATCCTCAAGGGTGGCGCCTCCTGGTCCACCGTGAGCGATGCCCAGCGCGTCTACGATTGCCCGGACATCGTGGCCGCCACGCTGTGGGTGCTCGACCAGAAGGGCCAGCTGTAATCCCGGGACGGCTCCGCCTCACTTCGACACGATGGTCGTCGTGTCATCGGGCAACAGCAGCCAGGTGACGAGCGCACCCGCGGCGGCCACTCCCGCCGTCCCCAGGAGGATGTTGGCCGCGAGCGCGTTGCCCTGGGCCGAGGATCGCCGCGCGGTGGCCTCGTCCGCGTAGAAGCTCTGGCGTGCCGCCGTCAGCTGGCTTCGCGAGCTCAGCCCGAAGTACGTCCCCAAACCGCCCGCCACCACGCCCGCTCCCGCCAGTGCCAGCGACACCTTGGGCACGCGGAGCTGCCGGCCCTCCACGCCCGGGGTCAGGGCCGGAGAGGGGGGCTCGGGCACCAGCGCGGCGCTCTTCGCGGGCTCCTGCTCCGGACGGTCCGTGTGGGGCGTGGGCGGTGCGGCGTCCACTCGAGGCTCGGCGGGGGGAGTGGCCGGCTCGGAACCCTCCGGGGTGGAGTCTTCCATCTGTCCCTCCAGCCGTGAGAGCTCCTTGCGCACGCGCGTGCGGAGGGTCTCGAACTCCTGCTCCACTTTCGGCGACACCCGCAGGGGCAGCTTCGCGTCCGGGTCCAGCAGCAGGGCCGTCTTGAAGCTGGCCAGGGCCTCGTTCATGCGCCCCAGGTCCGCCTGGATGGCGCCCTCGTAGAGCGACACCAGCACATCCTCCTTCACGGAGTCGACCAGGCGGCGGGCCCGGCCGAGCTGCGCCAGGGCGCGCTCGTACTCGAGGCTCTCGTACAGGCGCACGGCCGCCATGATGTAGCGCTTGAAGTCCTTCTCCGAGCGCGTGCCACTCTTCTTCACCGGGCGCTCCGCTGTCTTCTTCGCCGCCTGCGCGGGCGATGTCGGGACCACGCCCAGGGCCAGACCCAGGAGGAGCACCAGGGACTTGCGGCGGAAGATCGCGTGCATGGCACCGGATATTACCCCCAGCATGCTAAAGTCGTCTGTCTACCTCTTCGAAGAATCCGGAGAATCCACATGCGACCCGTCTGGTTGGGGGCGTGTCTCGCCGCGCTGGTGATGGCCTGCTCGGGACAGGGCACGGCCGTACAGGTCACCGGCAAGGTTGTGCTCGAAGGTGAAACGGATCATTCCGGAGTGCTCGTCACCCTCGCCGGGCGTTCGGTGCTCACGGACAAGGAGGGCTCCTGGCGGGTGGAGCTGCTGAGCGGTGGCGCCTACGTGGTCCAGGTGTCCGCCAGCGGCACGCTGGAGGGGACGCAGGCGGTGGCGGTGGAGGTGCCGGACGAGGGCTCCGCTTCCGTGCCGGAAGTGAAGCTCACCCCCGTGGGCGAGGTGGAGGGACAGGCGACGCTGGGCGTCGCCACGGGCAATGCTGGCATCACGGTGATGGCGCCGGGGAGCTCGGCCGTGGCCGTCACGGATGACTCGGGACACTACGTGCTGCGCGGGGTGCCGACGGGCAGCCGCACGCTGGAGGCCGTGGCGCCAGGCCATGCCCGAAGCTCCATCCCGGTGCAGGTGCGCCGGGCGGCCCGGGCGAATGCCGCGCCGGTGGTGCTCTCCCGCGCGCGGTCCGTCCAGCCGCTCTCGGCCACGTTGTTGGGCGCGAGCGGTCATGCCGGCCTCGTGGCGACGCTCCTGGGCACGGAGCTGACCGCCACCACGGCGGCCGATGGCTCCTTCTCCTTCAACGGCGTGCCCGACGGCGTCTACTCGCTGTCCCTGCGCGGTGGCTCCTACGAGGAGCTCGTCCCGAGCGTGGTGTTCCTGCAGGGGACGGCCTATCTCTCCCAGGGCGTGGGCCTGGTGCCGATGCCGCCCCTGAAGCTGGTCCCGGCGAAGCGGCTCGCCAGCGCCACGCAGGTGGGACTGCCGCAGAATTGGGAGGGCATGGCGTCGCAGCCGCTCATCCAGCGCACGATGGATGGGGGCCGCTTCCTCTTCCTCTCCGACACCGCCTATCAGCTCATCATGGACAGGGGCAGCATCATGGGTCTGTCTTTCGATGGCACCCTGCGGACGGTCTCCTCCACGGGGGACTCCTCGTTCGTCCTGGGTTCCTCGGTGACATCCTTCGTGCCCACGTCCGATGGCGCACACGTCCTCTTCACGCGCGACGACGGCACGCTTCTGTCCGGCGATCTCGCCACGGGGGAGAGCCGTCCCCTGGCGGCTGGACTGTTCCATCCCAGCCGCTACCTGTACGGCGGCGATCCCCTCACTCAGTATGGAGCCAGCCCCGATGGCTCCAAGGTGGTGTACCTGAAGGACAACGTGCTGTTCGTCGTGGGCGCCGAGGGGGGGACCAGCACCGCGCTGGGTCCCGCAACCTCCAGTGCCTATTACAGTGGCCGCTCGGAACCCGCCGTGTTCTCGGCGGATGGCAACCGCCTCTTCTACTACGCGTCGGGTGCGGGCCTGTCCCTGGCGGACTTGAGGACCGGGGGCTCGCAGGCCATCACCGCCTCCCTGTCGTCATTCCGGGTGACTCCCGACCGCTCCATCGCCGTCACGCTCGCCTCCAACAACCTGTCCGTGTCCCGGCTCACCGCCGCCGGAGTCTCGACCAATGCCGTGGACACCTCCGTCTCCGAGTTCATGATGTCCCCGGATGGTGCCCGCGTCGTCTACAGGACGACCACCTCGTTGGCCCGATTGCTCACGCTGCCCTCGACGGTCCCGACCGCGCTCAGCACCACCAACTATGATCTGCTGCAGTTCTCCCCGGATGGCCGGCAGTTCCTGCTACTGGACCGGGATAGCACGGCGGCCACCTACATCCTGTACAACGTCGATTTGACGACCCCGTCGACCGGCAAGTGGTCGCTGTGGAGCGGTTCGAGTCTTCCCTCCTCGTTCCAGTACTCGACCAACGGGGCCTGGGTCGTCTTCTCCGTGGGGTCCTCCTACTATGCCGTGGGGGCGAAGGGGACGGGGCTGCGCTCGCTGCTCACCACCAGCGGCGCCGTCTACAAGACCGCCATTGCCCCGACCAATGATCGCATCTTCCTTCTCGCCGATGTCACGGCCGCCTCCCGGAGTCTGCAATCCGTGCCATTCGGTACGGGCCCGGCGGTGAACCTGGCCAGCGGAGTGAGCGACTTCGGTGTGTCGTGGGACGGCAGCCGGGTCGTCTACCTCAACGGCCAGGGCTCGCTGCGCGCGGTGGCTCCCGTGGGTGGAACCGACACGCTCCTCTCCGAGGGCGTGCGCTCCTTCTCGCTCTCTCCAGACAGTGCGTGGGTCCTCTATACGGATGTGAGGGAGGTGGCGCGGGCGATGAATCTCGGCACCGGGGAAGTGCGAGTCCTGTCGGACCGGGCGTCGCGCGTCTTCTGGTCGAGCCCCGGGCAGGTGGCGCTCGTGCGCGCGGACTCGCCCGCTCCCCTGGCCTTCCAGGACGGCCTGTATCTGATCAACGTCCCCTGAGGGCCGCCTCTGGGGCGGCTTCAACTCGTACCGGCCCGTCGTGGACGCCCACGGCGGGCCGTCGTCATTTCAGCGTCTGGCGCGTCGCAGCCGGAAGCGCCTCACGGGGGGCGTGGAGGGCCCGGCGGCCTCCTGGGGAACGTGCTGGAAGAAGGGGAAGCGGAACTCCGCCCACAGCACGAGGTAGGCCACCCCGAACACCGCCGTGGCCACCACCCACCACCACGTCACGCCGGTGGCGAGACTCACCACCGCCGCCGCCATGCACACCACGCCAATCCCCAGCGCCAGCTCCCGGCGCCGCGGTGACTCCGACATGGCGAAGCCCATGGAGACGAGCGACAGGGCCAGCAGTGTCCACGCCAGCCCGAATGCCTCCCGTGCGTACAGGAGGGCAATCGACAGCAGGAACAATCCCAATCCGAACAGTCCCAACCCACCGTCCATGAGGTTCCTCCTCCTCCAAGTCGCCAGGTAACGAGGGTTCAGGACCTAACATCCTCATCTGTCCACCAGTGGAGGAACGCTCGGCGGAGCGGGCGTCTGGCCCGCCCGGTCGTCCTCCACATGGCAGCGGGTCAACGTTTCATGTCCCCTGGAACTCACGGGGTGAGGGGTGGGTGCCTACCCTCGGCCCATGAAGCTGGGAGTGCTGCGCCACGTCCTTCACTTGTCGCTGCTGCTCGTGTCCGTCGCGGGTTGCCATCGCGGGGTACGTTTCGAGAACCAGATGTTCTCCAAGCCCGGGGTGAGCTACCGCGTGGGCGAGCTGCCACCTGTCTGGGAGCGGGTGAAGCTCTCCGAGAACGATCTCGCCTGGTACACCGAGGACACCGGCCACGCCCTCCAGGTGAATTCCACCTGCCAGGCAGAGGACGTGCCGCTGGACGTCCTCACGCGCCACCTCCTCATGGGCTTCACCGAGCGCCAGGCGGTGGCCGAGGAGAAGGTGGTGATCGACGAGCGGGAGGCGTTGCGCTCGCACTACCAGGCCAAGCTGGATGGGGTGCCCGTGGAGCTGCTCATGGTGGTGCTCAAGAAGGACACCTGCGTGTACGACTTCACCTACGTGGCGCCGCTGGGCCGCTTCGAGGAGCGGGTGGGGGACTTCGAGTCGCTGGTGCACGGCTTCCGCGCGGAGCGTGCGTCATGAGGACGGGGGCCGAGCTGCACCACCCGCGCCGCCACCGGCCGGTGGAGGCGTCCTCCGCGGGCGCCATCAATCCGGAGGGCGGCTCCTTCCGGCAGCGGGTGGAGGCCCGCCTGGAGCGGCTGGGCTCGCTCATGGTGATGACGGGCAAGGTGTTCACGCGCGCCTTCAGCCCGCCGTTCTCCCTCTCGTCGCTCGTCTACCAGGTGGAGGCGCTGGGGGTGCGCTCGCTGCCCATCGCCCTGCTGACGTCCACCTTCGCCGGGCTCGTCATCGCCCTGCAGTTCGGCTTCTTCCTGGCGCGCTTCGGCGTGCAGTACACGGTGGGCCGGGTGGTGGTGCTCACCCTCTTCCGCGAGCTGTCCCCGGTGCTCATCGCCCTCACCGTGGGGGCGCGCGTGGGCTCGGGCATCGCCGCGGAGCTGGGCTCCATGACGGTGACGGAGCAGGTGGATGCCATCCGCGCCCTGGGGGCGGACCCCTTGCGCAAGCTGGTGGTGCCCCGGGTGCTCGCCTGCTTCATCCTCATGCCCGCGCTCACCGTGCTGGCGGACGTCATCGGCATGGTGGCCGGTGCCCTGGTGGTCAATGCCCAGTACGCCATCAGCTTCCGCCTGTTCTTCCAGGGGGCGCTGGAGGTGGTGTTCATGAGCGACTTCGTCTCCGGCGTCTTCAAGGGCTTCGTCTTCGGAGGCATCGTCGGCGTGGTGGGTTGCTTCAAGGGGCTCACCGTGGAGGGCGGCACCGAGGGCGTGGGCCGCGCCACCACCCAGACGGTGGCCATCACCTCCGTGTCGGTGTGTCTGGCCGACTTCTTCATCACCAAGCTCACCCTCTACCTCTGAGATGCTCTTCCGCCACCGCACATCCCGCCTGGAGTTCCGCCCGCCCGTGAAGGGCGAGGAGCTCATCCGCTTCGAGCACCTGCGGAAGTCCTTCGGTCCCAAGAGCGTCTACGACGACCTGCAACTGTCCGTGTACGCGGGCGAGACACTCACGGTGATCGGCGGCTCGGGCACGGGCAAGAGCGTGTTGCTCAAGTGCCTCATCGGGTTGCTGCGGCCGGATGCCGGACGCATCCTCTTCGAGGGGCAGGATCTCACCGGCTACCGGGAAGAGGACTTCATCGACGTGCGCCGGCATGTGGCCATGGTGTTCCAGGGCGCGGCGCTGTTCGACTCACTCACGGTGGGGGAGAACATCGCCTACCCGCTGCGTGAGCACTTCCCTCGCATGTCTCCCGAGGAGCTGAGGGAGCGGGTGGCCGGGAAGCTGAAGCTGGTGGGCCTGCCGGGCATCGAGGACATGCGGCCGGCGGACCTGTCCGGCGGCATGAAGAAGCGGGTGGGGCTGGCGAGGGCCATCGCCACGGATCCGGAGGTCATCCTCTGGGACGAGCCCACCACGGGGTTGGACCCCGTCACCACCGAGAACATCAATCAGATGATTCGTACCATGCAGAAGCAGCTCGGGTGCACGTCCATCGTGGTGACCCACGACATGATGAGTGCCTTCAGCGTGTCGGACCGTATCGCGATGCTGGCCAACCGGCGCATCGTGCAGGTGGGCACGACGGAGGAGGTGCGCGCGTCCACGGTGCCCGAGGTGCGGGCCTTCCTGGATGCGAGGCGTCAGGAATTGGAGCCTCGGGCGGAGGTGGCGCCATGAGCCTCTTTGGTGGCACGTCCCAGGACCGGCGCCTGTCGTTGCGCGTGGGTGGCTTCGTGGCCCTGGCGCTGGCGCTGGCGGGCCTCGTCGTCTTCCTCATCGGGCAGGAGACGCGCCTCTTCGAGCGGGAGGTGACGTACCGCGCCTACTTCGAGAACGTGGAGGGCCTGACGGACCAATCGCCCGTGTGGCTGGGCGGCCTGGAGGTGGGCCGGGTGGAAGGGGTGAGCTTCCCGACGAGGCCCGGGGAGAAGCGGCTGGAGGTGCGGCTGAAGCTGAGCCGGAAGTACGCGCAGCGGGTGCGGGCGGACTCGGTGGCGAGGCTGTCCAGCCTGGGCGTGCTGGGCGACAAGGCGGTGGACATCTCCATCGGCTCGCTGGACCAGCCCCAGGTGGCGGATGAGGGGGAGATTCCGAGCACGTCGGGGGGTGACCTGTCCTCGTTGATGAAGGGGGCATCGCAGGTAATGGATGACATGGTGGCGGCGAGCCGTACGCTGCGCGTGGCGGTGGAGGCGTACGGGGACCCGAAGATGGCCGAGGACGTGGCGGCCAGCTTGCGCAGCCTGCGGCAGTTGCTCGAGGAGGTGGAGAAGGGCGACGGCGCGCTGCACGCGCTCATCTACGACAAGGAGACGGGCAGGCAGGTGCGCACGTTGGTGTCCAATGCCTCGCGCGTGGCGCTGCGGGTGGACAAGGCGGTGGGCCACGTGGAGGGGCTGCTGGACGAGGTGCGCAACGGGGATGGTACCGCGCACGCGCTCATCTACGGCCAGGAGGGCGCCAAGGCGGTGCAGGAGCTGGGGGCGGCGGCGGGGCAGCTCGCCGGGCTGCTGGATGACGCGAAGAAGAACCCGGACAGCGCGGTGCACCAGCTGGTCTACGGCAACGCGGGCAACATGCTGTCGGACCTGGGGAGCGCGGCGGCGGACATCAAACAGATTACGTCCATGGTGGCGCGTGGCGAGGGCTCGCTGGGCGGCATCCTGAAGGACCCGACGGTGTACGAGGATTTGAGGCAGATGGTGGGCAACGTGCGGCGCAACAAGGTGCTGCGCGCGCTGGTGCGCTTCGCCATCGACAACAACGACAACGTCCAGTACGTGGGGCGGCCGCTGCCGCCGCCGAAGGGAAACGAGTCCCCCACCGGAGTGGGTGGTTCGGGCCAAACCCCCCTCCAGCTGCCACTCCCACCGCCCGTGCCACCGAACAGTGGTCCCTGAGCCCCACTCCCCTCCCACTCCCTCTCCCTCTGGGAGGGGGTCGGGGTGAGGGTATCCGCTCCCCGGGATGAGAGTTCCTACCAGTGGGCGAAGAGGGAGACGATCAGTGCGGCCACGGCCATGATGCCGATGACGGTAAGGGCGGCGGGGCTGCTCTGGAACATGGAGCCGGGGTTCTCCCGGCGCTCCCGGCTGGAGGGGACGGCCTGGGGCATCCGCGCGGTGACGGCCCGGTCGATGAGTATCACCGAGAGACTGGCCGCGAGCCAGAGGCCGAAGGAGAGCCAGGGCACGGAGCGGAGGAAGAATCCGAGCACGACTCCCGCGGCGGAGATGGCGTAGGCGATGAGGTACGCCACGAGCATCCGGGAGGAGAAAGAGGTGGGGCGGGTGTTTCCGCGGACCATGGCGCGCACTCCTGTCCCCCTCTCGTGACGAAACGTGTGGAGTCCCGGAGGGGCGGGCAATCCCTGGAGTGATGGAGGCTCATCGCCCCCTGCCCACCCCGCGGTCTCCTGCCCGGAAGGTGCTCCGCCAGGGAGCCGGGGGCCGGATTGGCCCCACCTGGAGGCTCCAGGGGAGCCAGGCGCCGGGGTAGAACGCGCCGCATGAACCTGGAACTCGAGGGTAGGGCGGCGCTCGTCACGGGCAGCAGCCGGGGCATTGGCCGGGCCATCGCCATGGTGCTGGCGCGCGAGGGCGCGCGGGTGTGCCTGAGCGCGCGCGGAGTGGAGGGGCTGGAGGCCACGGCCGCGGAGCTGCGGGCCTCGGGCGCCGAGGTGGTCACGGTGGCGGGTGACGTGGCCACGCCGGAGGGGGCGGCGGCGGCGGTGGACACGGCGGTGCGCGCCTTGGGTGCGTTGGACATCCTCGTCAACAACGTGGGCGGCAGCGGCGGCGCGGGTGCCTTCGACGCGGCCACGGCCTCTCAGTGGAAGGACGTGCTGGACCGCAACCTCCTGGCCGCCGTGTGGTGCAGCCAGCACGCGGTGGAGGTCATGAAGGCGCGGGGTGGCGGCTGCATCGTGCACATCAACTCCATCTACGGCCGCGAGTACGGCACCAGCGCGCCCTACACGGCGGCCAAGGCGGGCCTCACGGCGCTCACGAAGGAGATGGCGATCGACCTGGCGCGCCACCGCATCCGCGTCAACGGGGTGGCGCCGGGCTCCATCCTGTTCCCCGGGGGGAGCTGGGACCGGCGGCGGCAGGCGAACCCCGAGAAGGTGGAGAAGATGGTGCGCGAGGAGCTGCCCTGGGGCCGCTTCGGCGTGCCCGAGGAGGTGGCTGACGTGGTCGCCTTCCTGTGCTCGGAGCGGGCGCGCTGGGTGACGGGGGCCACCGTGCCGGTGGATGGTGGACAGGGCCGTGCCTTCTGACTCGGGACGACGCGGCCCCGGCGTGTAGAGTGCGCGCGTGCTGAAGCTCTACAAGAAGGAAGGCGACACGCTCCGCTACTGGGCGGCCTGGGTGCACGAGGACAAGCTCACCGTGCATTGGGGCACCGTCGGGGAGACGGGCGAGGAGAAGGAGCAGCCGCTCCCGGCCGACGAGGACCCGGACATGGCCATCGCCCAGGCGGCCGAGCCGCTGGTGGACCAGGGCTACGACGAGCCGGACCTGGACGCCATGGTGCCGCTCGTCATCCAGTACGCGCTGAAGGGCAAGGGCACGGGGCACGACTTCGAGAAGCGCCACGCGGTGGAGGAGCTGCTCACGGACGTGCTGGGCTGGACGGGCAACGGCGAGGTGGAGGGCGGCGAGACGCAGCCCGGGCGCATGAACGTCTTCTGCCGGGTGATGGACCTGGACGTGGCGGTGCGCACCATCGTCGAGGCGCTCGACGAGGAGGACCAGCTGGAGGGAGCGGTCATCGCCCTGGTGCGCGAGGGCGAGGAGCCCCGGGTGCTCTGGCCCGAGGACCACTCCGGTCCCTTCCGCGTCTGATTCCCCGCCCCATGTAGAGCTGCAAGGGGTCAACCCTCATCCTACCGGCGGGCGTCAGGACGACGGCTGCTCCTGTTCTCCGTTGTGGTTCTCGCGCCGGTGGATGGCGGGGCTGGTGCGGTGCCGCTCGAGGTTGAACGCCGTGTTGACGAGTCCCACGTGCGAGAAGGCCTGCGGGAAGTTGCCCAGCATGCGCCGGTTCACCGGATCGTACTCCTCGGACAACAGCCCCACGTCGTTGCGCAGGCCGAGCAGCCGGTTGAAGAGCGCCTGCGCCTCGTCCATGCGGCCCTGCAGGATGTAGTTGTCCGCGAGCCAGAAGGAGCAGGCGAGGAAGACTCCCTCGCCCGGAGGCAGCCCGTCCTCCGTCTCGTGGGTGTGGTAGCGCCGCACGAGCCCCTCGTGCAGCAACTCCCGCTCGATGGCGCGCACGGTGCCCAGCACCCGCGGCTCCCTGGGCGGAAGGAAGCCCACCAGCGGCATCAGCAGCAGACTCGCGTCCAGGCGGGATGAGCCATAGGCCTGCGTGAAGGCGCCGAGCTTCGGGTCGTAGCCTCGCTGGCAGACCTCCTCGTGGAGGGCATGGCGCAGCTTCCTCCAGCGCTCCACGGGCCCCGGCAGCTTGAAGTGCTCCGCCGACCTCACCGCGCGATCAAAGGCCACCCAGGCCATCACCTTCGAATGGGTGAAGTGCTGGCGCTCCCCTCGCACCTCCCACAACCCCTCGTCGGGCTTCCGCCACCCGGACTCCAGGAAGTCCATCAGCACGAGCGCCACGTCCCAGGCACGCCTGTCACGGACCAGTCCGGTGCGGTGCGCCTGGTGCAGCGCATCCATCACCTCTCCATAGACGTCGAGCTGGAACTGGTGGACGGCCGCGTTGCCCGTGCGCACCGGCTTGGAGCCCTCATAGCCGGGCAGCCAGTCCAGGAATGTCTCGGAGAGGCGGCGCTCGCCGGCCACCCCGTACATGATTTGAAGCTTCGCGGGGTCCCCCGCCACCGAGCGCAGCAGCCACTCGCGCCACGCCATGGCCTCCTCCCGGAAGCCGCCGAGCAGCAGGGCGTAGAGGGTGAAGGTGGCGTCCCGCAGCCAGCAGAAGCGGTAGTCCCAGTTGCGCACGCCGCCGAGCCGCTCGGGCAGCGACGTGGTGGCCGCCGCCACGATGCCTCCGGTGGGCGCGTAGGTGAGGGCCTTGAGCGTCATCAGCGAGGTGTGGACGGGCTCGCTCCAAGGGCCCTGATAGGAGCAGTGGCTCGACCACTCCCGCCACCAGTCCTGGGTGTCCGCCGCGGCCGTCAGTCCGTCCAGGGGCGGTGGCGGTGGCTCGTTGGAGGGATGCCAGCGCAGGACGAAGGGGATTCGCTGGCCCTCGGACACGGTGAAGTCCGCCTCGGTGTGAAGTCCCTGTCCCCGTGTCTTCACTGGAGAGTAGAGGCTGAGGGCATCCGGTCCCGCCTCCGCGCGTAGCTCCTCGCCCTGCCGCGTCACCCACGGCACCACCGAGCCGTAGTCGAAACGGATGACGAGCTCCATGCGCATGGGCACCCGGCCCCTCACGCCCTCCACCACGCGGATGACGTCCGGTGTGCGGTCTCGTGGGGGCATGCAGTCCACGACCCGCACCACGCCATCGGCGGTGGTGAACTCCGTCTCCAGCACGAGGCTGCCCTCGTGGTAGCGCCGCCGCACCTGGCGTGGGGGCTCTTCCGCTGGCGCCAGCTTCCAACGGCCGTGCTCCGGCTCACCGAGCAGGGCCGCGAAGCAGGCCCCCGAGTCGAAACGGGGCAGACACAGCCAGTCGATGGAACCGTCCCGTCCCACCAGTGCCGCTGTCTGGGTGTCTCCGATGAGTGCGTAGTCCTCGATGGGGTGGGCCATATCCCTCGGAAGGTGGGGCTCCGAGCGTCAGGGCACAAGCGGGCGGGCCCGGCCAGGGTGCACAGGTTGGATGTGGCCACCCGGATGACGTGCGAACACCGGGTGGTGGGCTGCGGGCGGGCGGCCGGGCCCTGCCTGGCTCTCGCGAGATACAGCCCGGCTGCCTCGGAGCCCTGTCATGGCCATCACGGATTCGAATCCCGGTTCGGACATCAATGACACGCGTGGTTCACGGATGCAGGCGAGCCTGTGGGGTGGTCCTTTCCTGATGGGGCTGCTCGTGGCGCTGGTCGGTGTCGTGGCGCTGGGCGCGGTCGTGCTCACGAGCGTCCTGTCGGTCATCTTCTATGGAGCGATGCTGGTGGTGGCGGGCATCTTCGAGGTCGTCCACGCCTTCCGCGTCCGGAAGACGGGCCCCTTCCTGCTCTTCCTGTTGGGAGGCATCCTCTCCATCGTGGTGGGAGCCGTGGTGCTCGCTCGTCCGGGTGTCGGGCTGGTGGCGTTGACGCTCCTGCTGGCGGGGTACTTCTTCGCCAGCGGGCTCTTCCGGAGCATCACGTCGATCTCGGACCGGTACGCCGGCTGGGGATGGGATTTCGCCTACGGCATCGTGTCCGTGGTGCTGGGTGCCATCATCTTCGCCCAGATGCCCGCCTCCTCGTTGTGGGCCCTGGGCGTGGTGGTGGGCGTGGAGATCCTCGTCCGTGGCATTTCCATCATGGCGGGCTCGCTCGCGGTGCGCGGAGCGATGCGCAAGCTCCACGCCTGAGTTCGTGAGACCCGGCGTCATCGGCCGGTGTAGGTTGTGCCCATGCTGGTCGATGCCTTCATGTTGCTGCACACGGACCTGCCCCGAGAGGCGCCGGGGAGTGACGACATCACCCGCGAGGCGCTCCGCCGCCTCCGTCCGTTGCTCCCCGCCGCGCCCGAGGTGCTCGACCTCGGCTGTGGCCCCGGGCGCCAGACGCTCGTGCTGGCGGAGGAGCTTGGCACCCGCGTCACCGCCGTGGACCTGCATGCGCCCTTCCTGGCCCGGCTGGAGGCCTCGGCCGCGGCACGGGGACTGGGTCATCTCGTCCGCACGCGGTGCGCCGATTTCGGAGCGCTCGAGGAGGCGCCGGGCAGTGTGGACCTCATCTGGTCCGAGGGGGCCATCTACCTCCTGGGCTGGGCCGAGGGCCTGCGGCGGTGGCGCCCGTTGCTGCGTCCCGGGGGGGTGATGGCCCTCACCGAGGCGACGTGGCTCACGGCCTCCCCGCCGGACAAGGCCGCCGCCTTCTGGCGTGAGGCATACCCCACCATGGGCACCATCGCGTCCAACGGCGCCGCCGCGCGCGCGGCCGGCTTCGAGGTGCTGGACACCTTCGTGCTGCCGGAGTCGGCGTGGTGGGACGAGTACTACCGTCCGCTGCGGGCGCGCATCGAGTCGCTTCGGGCCCGGGCTCGTGAGGACGCGCTCCTGGCCACCGCGATCGCCGAGACGGAGCGGGAGATCTCCCTCTACGCGCGGCATGGCTCGTCCTACGGCTACGTCTTCTATCTGCTCCAGGTCCGCGCTTCGGGCTCGAGCAGTGCCCCGAGGGGCGGGGCGTACCCCGGGGAGGGCACTCGGTGAAGGTGTAGACACTCCCCGCGCCCTGGCAGCTCCGCCTCTCATTCCGCCACCCGCGGAGCTCACGTGAGGGGTTGTCGTCCGAGGTGTGTTCTCATCCGTTGCGGAGGTGTCGTCTCGCGAGCCGTGAGGCGGACACTCCGTACGCTGGTTCACGGATTCCGCACGCGGGGGGCGCCAGCGCCAGTGCATCAGTTCATCATGAGCGGACGCGAGGGCCCGGGTGATGGGGAGAGTCCTGCACATGTTCTCACCGTTCAGCACCACCGAGGTCTCCGGTTTCGGGAGCCCCTCGCGGAATCGGATCCGTCCGGCCGCCGAGGTGCCCACCGGAACGGTGGCGCTCGTCTTCACGGACGTGCAGGGCTCCACGCGGCTGTGGGAGCGGTACAGCTCCGGCATGCGTGCCGCGTTGGACGTGCATGACCGGGTGCTGCGCGCGCTCCTGGCGGAGAGCGAGGGCTACGAGGTGAAGACGCAGGGTGACTCCTTCATGGTGGCTTTCGACTCGGCGGTGGAGGCCGTGCGCTGGTGTCTGACGGCGCAGCAGGAACTGCTGCTCGCGCCCTGGCCGGAGGAACTGCTCGCCGAGGCGGATGCGGCGGAGGTGCGAGGCCCGCGCGGGCTGGTGCACCGTGGGCTCCGGGTTCGCATGGGCGTACACCTGGGCGAGCCGGAGTGCCGCATCGACGCGCGGACGGGCCAGGCGGACTACTTCGGGAGGATGGTGAACGTGGCGGCACGGGTGGCGGCGGCGGGCCACGGCGGGCAGGTCCTGGTGAGTGGGGCGGCCTGGGCCCAGGTGGAGGGCTCGCTGGAGGCGCTGGGCCAGCCCGTGGTGCGCCCCCTGGGCGAGTACCACCTCAAGGGCATCGAGGATGCCGTCACCCTGGTGGAGTTGCTGCCCGCGACGCTGGCGGCCCGGTGCTTCGAGGCCCCGCGGGTACAGCGGGTGCGGCGCGGGAATGTCCCGGGTGAGACGAGCGAGCTCATCGGGCGGAAGGATGAGCTGGCGCTGCTGCGGCGCTGCTTCGACGAGGGCGCCCGGCTCGTCACGCTGCTGGGCCCGGGTGGCATGGGAAAGAGCCGGCTGGCCAACAGCTTCGGAGACACTCAGCTCGGCGCGGGCACGTGGCCGGGCGGGGTGTGGATGTGCGGGCTGACGGACGCGGCGACGGTGGACGACATCTGCCACGCCGTCGGCCAGGCGCTGGGGGTCGCGCTGACGCGCAGTGGAGAGGACAGCGAACCGGCGGCGCGGCTGGGCCGGGCGCTGGCCGGACGGGGGGACGTGCTGGTCATCCTCGACAACGTGGAGCACGTCATCCACCACCTGCCGGCCACGCTGGGCCGCTGGCGCGGACTGGCACCCCGGGCGCGGTTCCTCGTCACCTCGCGCGAGGCGCTCCTGTTCCCCGACGAGCGGGTCATCGAGCTGGAGCCGCTGGAGGTGCCGGAGGAGGGGGAGACGCGCCTGGATCGGCTGACGGGTTCGGACGCGGTGCGCCTCTTCGTCCAGCGGGCCCGGGCGGTGCGGGGAAGCTTCGAGCTGACGGACACGGAGGCGCCGCGGGTGGCGGACATCGTGCGCAAGCTGGATGGCATCCCCCTGGCCATCGAGCTCGCGGCGGCCCGGACCAACCTGCTGGGCGTGATGCAGATTCAGGAGCGGCTGTCGCGCCGCTTCGAGTTGCTGCGCGGAGGGCGCCGCGACGGCTCGGCGCGGCAGTGCACGCTGTGGGGCGCCATCGACTGGTCGTGGAATCTGCTGGAGCCGGCGGAGCGGACGGTCATGGCGCAGTGCTCGATGTTCCGGGGCGGCTTCACGCTGGCGGCGGCCGAGTCGGTGCTCATGTTTCCTCCCGGCGGGCCGGACGTGCTGGAGATCATCCACTCGCTGCGCTCGAAGTCGCTGCTGAGGGCCTACGCACCGGACGGGCTCTCCGGAGAGCTGCGCCTGGGCATGTACGAGAGCATCCAGCAGTACGCCTCCTCGCGGCTGGCGGAGCGGGGCGAGGGGGCGATGCTGGCGGCACGCCACGCGGACTACTACCTGGCCAAGGCTCGCCGGTTGAGCGCGCGGATGAGGGGGCAGGGGGGCGAGGAGGCCTTCCGCCGGTTCTCGCTGGAGCGGGAGAATCTGTTGGTGGCCTGTGACAACGCGCTGGCGGTGACACCCGCGGTGGCGAGCTCCCTGGAGCGGGCGCTGGGGTTGCTGGTGGCGCTGGAGCCGGACGTGACGGCCCGGGGCCCCGTCGGCAGCACGCTGTCGAGGCTGGACCGCGCGCTGGAGCTGTCGGCGAACATCGAGGTGGAGCCGCTGCTGCGGGCCGAGGCGTTCGCGGTGCGGGGCCGGACGCACCATGGGGCGGGCCAGCTCGCGGCGGCGGGTAGGGACCTGGAGGCGGCCCGGTCCATGTTCCATTCCCTCGGCGCGGTGGACCGGGAGAAGCGCGTGCTGGTGGACCTGGGCATCGTGGCCCGGGACGAGGGGGACATGGGGGCCGCCTGGGAGTTGGTCCAGGAGGCGAAGGAGCTCCCCTCGGAGGGGGACCGGTGGCTGGACGCGTACGCGGTGGGCAACCTCGGCATCCTGGAGCTGGGGCGGCACGGAGCCGGAGCGGCGCTGCCGCACCTGCGCGTCGCGCTGGAGCTGTTCCGCGCCGTGGGAGACGTGGCCTTCGAGGTGGGCTTCCTCACCAACTACGCCATGGCGATGGGCGAGAGCGGGAGCACGGCGGAGGCGGTGGTCCTGCTGGACGAGGCGCTGGACAAGGCCTCGCGCGTGGGGGACCGGGCGGGACAGGCGCTGGCCCGGGTGAACCTGGGCTGCTTCCTGCTCGACGCGGGCCAGGCGTCGGAGGCCCGCGAGCACCTGGAGTCCGCCGTGCGCATCGGCCGGCAGCTCGGCATGCGCATGCTGGAGGGCGTCGCCCTGGGCGAGCTCGGCCGGGCCCTGGTGGCGCTCGGGATGCTGGAGGCCGCGCGTGCCGGCCTGTCGGAGTCCATCTGCATCCTGGAACGGGTGTCACGCTGGCACGCGCTGCGCTTCACCGCGCACCTCGCCTCGGTGCGAGCGGTGCTTGGAGATCTCGTGGGTGCCCGCGAGGACTTCGAGTCGCTGGAAGCGGCCCCCGAGCTCCAGGGGGATGCCGTGCTGCGCGAGCTCTCCGAGCTGCTTCGGGCCTCGTTGGACCTGGCGGAGGCCCAGTGGGCCCCTCCCGGCAGTGACGAAGGCAGGCGGGCCCTGGCGGAGGCGCGGCGGCGCGTGGCACGGGCCCGGAGCGCTCCACCGGAGGCGGCCTCATCCGATTTGCGAGAGGCGCTCCGGGCGCTCGACCGTTCCGTGCCGGTGTTGGGTGAGAGGAATGTGTCCGAGTGAGGAAGCCGTTTTTGAGCCTCGTGCTCTACCACTGAGCTACCTCCCGGCGAAGCGGATCGGGAGGACCGGATTCGAACCGGCGACATCGAGAGTAATGGGCTTGTAGGGCCTCTTCGGCCGGACACGAAAGTCGTCAGGAATGAATGAAACGCCCGAGTGGGGAAGCCGTTGCGTTGCTCGATGATGAGTCGAGTGCCTCTACCATTTTGGCTATCCCGGCGTGGTGTGCCGGGAGTTTGATTCGAACCAACAAAACGTGCGTGTAGGGCCTCTCCGGGCGGGCGCTTCAAAGCGTTGCGTCTATACTTGCAGTGACGCGGCGGCCCGTCCGGACCTGACAGGCTATTTTCCCGGGGCATTTTCACGCGCGCGGAACGCGGCGCACGGGTCCTCCCGCTCCGTGGCCGGTGTGAACCAGACGTAGTCGTAGGGCAGCTTTCCGGGACTGTCGGTGGGCACGTAGCCGCCCGGCTCGCGAGCCTCGGGTGAGACCTCGAGGAAGGCCACGGCGAGCACCAGGAGGCTGGGGGCGCGCCGGGAGAGTTCCGCCGGGACGCCCCGGTCGGTGCGAGCGTGACCGGCGCCGGTGATGAGGATGGCTCCGTCCTCCGAGGCGGCGGACAGCAGGCGGTCGGCCATCTGCGCGTCACGTGCCCGCTGGGCGAGCACCATGGGCGCGAGCATGGACTCGGGCAGGTGGCCACAGTGGGACTCGTGCATCTCCGCGCGCATGGCGCGGTCGACCGGCTCGGGCAGCGGGGTGTCGAGTCCGAGCCGTGTGCGTGTCTCCGGAGCCAGGGCCTCGGGGCCCCGGGTGACGAGCTCTCTCACCTGGCGGCGCGGGAGGTTGGCGCCGAGGATGCGCAGGCCGCGCTCGGTGCCCGCGGCGAAGATGGGGCGGTAGAGCGGCCAGTCGGGCCAGCCGCTCTTCTCCCACGTGACCGCCTGGGCGATGGCATCCGGGTCCCCAGGTGCGCGGGCGAGCGCCTCGTCGACAGCATGCTGCTGCTCCGTGTCGAGCATCTCGAAGGCGAGCACGGGCTTGCGGCCGGAGGCGGTGAGTCCCCGGACCAGCTCCGCCTGGAGCCGGTGGTGGTCGGGGTTGTCGTGGCGCTCGCCGAGGAGCACGAAGCGAGCCCGGGAGAGGTCCGCGAGCAGCGCCGCCTCATCCACCTGGCGGTTGTTCCGCACATCCCAGATGCGGCCCACCAGCGGATGGTCGCGGTGCGAAGTGCTTCGCCACTCCGCTACCCGCGCCTCGGGTGGAGTGTCGCGGCTCGAGGAGGATGGAGTGGCACAGCCACAGACCAGGAGGAGGGAGAGACATACGCGGAGAGATGTGGGAGCGCTCATGGGGTGCGGCAGTCAGCCACCTTCTCGCGATAGGCACTACGTCAAGAGACGCCGGGCGCTCAGCGTCCAACACTGTCTGCGAAGCGATTGGCTGTCCAACGTTTGATTTTGACTTCAAATTTGATGTCAAAATTTCATGCGTCGAGGTGTAAGAATTTAAGAAGGGGGTATTGTGTTGGATATGTGTTTGGGGTTATCCCGTTGTTCCCAACTTTCGCTGAGGAGTAGGGAATGTCGCGGAGCCCCGTTTCGAAGAGCGGCCGTTTGGCCCTGGTGATTGGTTCACTGGTTGCCCTGGGTGGTTGCAACAACAACACCGAGAACAAGGAACCGGTGGAGCCTGCCTCGGTAGCGGAGGTGGCCGCGGGAGACGTGCGTGGCTGCGCGACGCCCAGGCTGAGCCCCGAGGAGCAGGCCCAGGTGGAGAGCCGCTTCGCGCAGGAGTTGGCGGGCAGGAAGAGCGAGCTGCGCGCGGTCCGCTCCGTCAACATCCCCGTCTACGTCCACGTCATCAACAAGGGCACGGGCATCTCCAACGGTGACATCACCTCGACGATGATCACCAACCAGATGAACGTGTTGAACAACGCGTACGCCAACACCCCGTACTACTTCACGCTGGTGTCGACGGACCGCACGACCAACTCCACCTGGTTCACCGCGCAGCCCGGCACCAGCGCCGAGACCCAGATGAAGAACGCCCTGCACAAGGGCACCTCGAGGGATTTGAACCTCTACTTCAACGGCATGGGCGGCGGTCTGCTCGGCTGGGCGACCTTCCCGTGGGACTACGCCTCCAAGCCGCTGATGGATGGCGTGGTGGTGCTCTACAGCTCGGTGCCCGGTGGCACCGCGGCCCCGTTCAACCTGGGTGACACGGCCACCCACGAGGTGGGTCACTGGATCGGCCTGTACCACACGTTCCAGGGTGGCTGCGCCAGCCCGGGCGACTCCGTCAGTGACACTCCGCCCGAGGCCTCCCCTGCCGCGGGTTGCCCGACGGGCCGCGACACCTGCTCCACCACGGGTCTGGACCCCATCACCAACTTCATGGACTACACCGACGACGCCTGCATGAATACGTTCTCCGCGGGGCAGATCTCCCGCATGGACAGCATGGGCCTCACCTACCGCTAGTCCAAGTCGCGCTACCTCTGAAGTACCCCGCGCCGGGGCCCTCCTAGGGGGTCCCGGCGCTGTCATTTTCGGACATCCACTCAATCCGCCGTGGAGTCCCGGGCCACGCTACGCTACGCCCCTGGCGTGCAACCGCGAGGAGGAGTGCGATGAGCGAGCGAGACCTGCTGATGATTCCCGGCCCGGTGGAGTTCGATCCGGAGGTGCTGCGGGCGCTGGGGGCGAAGACGGCCAGCCACGTGGCCCCCGAGTTCATCGCCGTCTTCGGCCGGGCGCTGAAGAGGTTGCGCGAGGTGTGCCTGGCACCCTCGGCGCAGCCCTTCGTGGTGGCGGGCAGTGGCACGCTGGCCATGGAGTTGGCGGTGGCCAACCTGGTGGAGCCGGGCGAGCGCGCGCTGGTGGTGAACACCGGCTACTTCAGCGACCGGATGGCGCTGCTGCTCGAGCGCCATGGGGCGGAGGTGGTACATGCGCGGTGCGCGCCGGGCGAGGCGCCGGACGTGGCGTCGGTGGAGGCGCTGCTGGCGGGTGGGCGCTTCAAGATGATGACCGTCACCCACGTGGATACCAGCACCGGAGTGCTGGCGCCGGCGGAGGCGCTGGTGAAGGCGGCGGACCGGCACGGGGTGCTGTCGGTGGTGGACGGGGTGTGCGCCACCGCGGGGGAGGCGTTCCACCAGGATGCGTGGGGCGCGGACGTGTACCTCACCGCGAGCCAGAAGGCGATTGGCGTGCCACCGGGGCTTGCGCTGCTCACCGTGAGCCCTCGCGCCATGGCGGCGTGGCGTGCGCGCCGGACGCCGGTGCGCTCGCTGTACGCGGACTTCGGCGAGTGGCTCCCCATCATGGAGGCCTACGAGGCCGGCAAGGCCGCCTACTTCGCCACGCCGCCCGTCAACCTGGTGTGCGCGCTGGACGTGAGCCTGGGGCAGATCCTGCGCGAGGGGATGGAGGCGCGCTTCGCCCGGCATCGCCGCATGGCACGGGCCTTCCGGGCCGCCTGGCGCGCGCTGGGATTGAAGATGCTGCCGGTGTCCGAGTCGGTGACGGCCCACACGCTCAGCGCCCTCTACTACCCGGAGGGAGTGGACGCGGCGGTGCTCGGCCGGGCACGTGAGCAGGGCGTGGTGCTCGCGGGGGGACTGCACCCGCAGCTCAAGACGCGTTACTTCCGGGTGGGGCACATGAACGTGGTGGGCCCCGGGGACGTGCTGGCCACGGTGGGCGCGGTGGAGCGTGCGCTCTCGGCGGCGGGTCACCGGGCCTCTCCGGGAGCGGCGGTGGCCGCCGTTCAGGCGGAGCTGCTCTCTGGGGGGTGAGGCGCTCAGGGCGGGGGCTGACCGGGGGCGTCGAGGACGGGGCGGCGGGTGGGGAGGGTGAGGCGCTCGTGGTCGTAGAAGCACTCGGGGCCGAGGAGGGAGATGAGCTCGCGCTCGCGGGCAAGGCCTGACTCGGTGCCGGCCTGCCAGCACTTGTGGTCGACGTCGTCTCCCAGCGAGGCGAACGCCAGGGGGACTTGAAGTCCCGCCGGGCTCGTCATCGAGGAGAGGGGCGCGGCACTCGGGCAACCTTCTTCGCGTGCGAGATCGACTCCAGATGTTCCTGCCGAAGGGGACGATCTCGACGGAGTCGGCGCACCCTTCGCTCCGTATCCTCCAACATGGCCCACGCCTCGCGAGCCTGCCGAGGGAAGAGGTGAAGTGCCTGCACGTAGAGGCATGTGACGTGGACGCGCATCCCCAGGTCGCGGAAGCCAATCTGCTGGAGACGGCGAAGCCACCGCCCGAACTCCTTCCACGCCAACCTGCCTCCGTACGCCTCGGTGAGGATGGTCTTCGCGATGGTTTGCTGTACGGCGAGTCGCTGGGCTGGGGTCTTTGTCCTCTGAAGCCACCGCTTCTCCAACTTCAAGAGTTCGCGTCTGTAGTCCTCGTAGGGTGCCTTGGCTTCGATCAGCGCCAAGAAGAGAAGATCGATCTCACGACCAAACGAAGGGGATCGCTCCCGGCCTGTGGGTTCCATGCTCAGGCTCCAGGACAGGGCTTGTCGTTGGCTTCCCATGGCCAGAACCCGTGACGGATACAAGCGTCGTAACAGGATCGTCATGCCAAATGGATCAGTCGCGAAAGGAGCCCCGCCGCTGTTGTGTCAGTCAGAGGACTTGTGCTCCCTGTCCGCTTCTGGTTTGACCCGTGCTCGGTCACGTCGTGGCGGGGGGAGGGTGTCAAAGGATTCGCGCGACACGACCCGAGGAAGCCAAGGACTCGTTCCTGCGCCGGTGGCCCTTACGAGTCTGACACCCTGTCCGGAGCGACTCTATCTCCTCCAGGCGTGAATGTTACGGAAGGGCTTGGACGTCCAAAATCGAAACCCCATCAACGAACACCCAATTGAAGTAGTCATTGTAGGTGTGCTGGTTCGTATATCCCCCCTTCTCTATATCGATATATCCTTCAAAAGAGGCATACTCGCCGTAACGGGTAGTCCCTTCCGCCAGGAAATGCACCCTTGCCGTGCTGCATTCTACCGTTCTATCCAGCCGGATGATGACAGCACCTCCAAACGCGCCAGGATCTCCTGTCCCCGAATAGGACTCAGGACACGTGCAGGTGGATTGGCACGCGGGCGCGGAGGACTCAAAGGTGGCTGTAACGCTCGAGGCCGAACTCATCGTCACGGTGCAGCTGCTCGTCCCGTTGCACCCCGCGCCCGACCAATCGGTGAAGGTGGAGTTGGTGTTCGGTGTAGCAGTGAGCGTCACGAGCGTGCCGCTGGCGAAGGAGGCGCTGCAGCTCCCCGCCGGACAGTTGATGCCGGTCGGACTGGAGGCCACAGCGCCTGCTCCACTGCCCGTCCGTGTGACGCTCTGCGCGTAGCTGACGACATTGCACGTCCACGTTGAGCACGGGCCGAAGAACGGCTCTTCTGCACAGTCCGTGGGTTGGAGGACAAACCGATCGGGCAGCAGAGCATAAAACGCGCACGGAGAGACGGAAGACGTCGCGGGTTCCGAGACAGTGGCGACCATCGGCGGCGTGATGATTC